>CALZHW010000185.1 GCA_945787125.1 uncultured Ectothiorhodospiraceae bacterium | reverse complement strand
CACCCGCAAGAATGACAGCGGTTATGTCTTCCATAGTGCATTCTTCATTCATTTATCCTAGAATCCGCAGTTGAGCAACCTGTAGTGTGCGTTATTTTGTGCTGAGTTGCGTAATGAAATTTTTCCCAAATGGTTGTTCCCTTTGGGAAAGATTTTATATAGCAAAGCAGTGCAAAAGGGCGTGCAATACAGGTTGCAGTGACTCACCGAAAGGGTGAGCTGCGATACAGTTGATATATTCAATAAATTCATAATATTATATTGACCTGTAAACGTTCAACTGCGGAATCTAGGTTTATCTTTGTATCGCAGGCGGTACCATAAAAACGTCACGGGATTCTCTACAATAAGATCTCATTGGATATTATTGTCAGATTGAGGGTTTAATTCAAGTGTTACCAAACTATACCTAGAGCAAAGTGAAATATTAACTCACAATTGGAGTTCAAACTATCTCCCATAATCAGCGCGCGTAACGGCAAAGCCTTGTCGAGAGTGTTGGCAGCAGGGATGCTGCCGCCAAGCCTACATGGATGTATTCACGGCGTCTCTCGGTAAGGTTTTGCCGTTACGGGTGCTGGAAGGTGGCACTATTACAACTTTGAATCTGATTGTGAGTATTAACCATGTGCCGCCGCAATACCGCGTTTTTCATTCACGCTGAACAAAATTATGAGGCCCGCTATAAAGAAAATGCAGGTGGATAACAGTGCAAGCCGGTGATCACCGGCGGTGATAAAGGTAATTAACCCATAGAGTAGTGGGCCTATGATGGCGGAAAATTTAGTGGCCAGACCCCACAAGCCAAAGAACTCGCCATTGCGTTCAACGGGAGAAAACAATCCAATAAGCGCGCGGCCGGCACTTTGACTGGAGCCCAGAGCAATGCCAACAAGATTGGCAACAACCCAAAACATACTTTCACTGGTAGTGAAAAATGCTAACAAGGTGGCCAAAACCCAAATGCATAAGGTCAATTTTAATGTGAGAATTGAACCCAGCCGGTCTTGTAGCCACCCAAAAATAAACGCACCCAATGCAGCAGTAATGTTGACCACTAAAATCAGTTTTATCGTTTCTTCAGTCGTAAACCCCATGGCTTCTTGTGCATATACTGCGGCTAATACTACGACGGTATTGATGCCACAGTAATATACTGTTAGTGCAATAAGAAAACGCAAGAGATCGCGATATTGATGCGCATTTTGCCAGGTTGTCTTAAGTCGACTCAGTCCGAGCTTGAAATAAGAAATATTTGCTGGCTTGAGCTGACGGTGTCCACGTTCTTTAAGCCACAAAAAAGTCGGCAAACTAGCTAAGGCAAAACAAACTGCAACAATGAGCATAGTATGGGGTACAAATACTTCAGCTTGCCATTGTTGTGATTTTGCCCAATCAATATAGAGTAAGCATAAACCTAAAACTAATAAACCACCTACATAACCCAGGGTCCAACCAAAGCCAGAGATCTTGCCAATTGAGTTTTTATTGGTTATTTCGGGCAAGAATGCCGAGATGAGATTCTCACCACTATAGAACAGGAAGCTGGAAATGATGACTAATAACATGGCAAGGCCAATATCATCCGGGCCTGTCAGGGAGAGTAAAGCGGTTGAAAAAACACAACCGATAGTCGTGATTAACAGCAGACGTTTTTTATTGCGACTAAAGTCGGCAATTGCGCCGATGAGTGGTGCTGAGAAAAGCACACAAGCATTAGCGATAGCAATACTGATGGTCCATAACAATGTCGCCATGCCATCGTCGGTGTTTTTTGCAATAACACTGACAAAATAAGTATTAAATACTGCTGTTAATACCACGGTGGTATAACCTGAGTTAGCAAAATCAAACATTGCCCAGGAGAATATTTCTTTGTTACTGGCAGGTTCTCGATTCATAGAATAGCTTCAATAGTTATAGTTATAAGCTCTTGGTAAAACCTTTACGCGTCAAAAAGGTGTCGCGAGCGGGTTAAAATAATCTTAGGATAATAGGCTAAATTAAAAAGATAAGCTATTGTTAGTCCAGGGTACTTTTAAACGCTGAAATATTTAGCGTGTACCCTAATTCTTTAACACCACAGGTATTTTACCTAAATCCGGTAAGTACAAGCACACTTGCAGGGTCTAGGTATTAAGCTTAGCCTAATACTCAGTTTTTACACTGCTTGTTCTGATGTAAAGCCAATGTACGGTGGGTTGTTTAAATGCCAATAAGATTAACAAGAGCACTATTTAGTGGCAGCCTGTTTACAACGTGTGTATTGTTGTCGGTAACCGTCTCAGGGTCAACAGCCAGTAATCTAACCTCTCTAGCTCAATCCTCTTTAGTTCAATCAAATACCATGAGTCCTGTATTGCAAATTCCTACACAGCAGTTGGCCGCTAACGGTGACCGAGTGATACAATTTTTTTTAGCCCGTAATCTTCTTGATGGCCAAAATCCCGCGCGAAATTTGAATAAATCTATTGAGTTTTACATTTTGTCTGCGAAACAGGGTTTTGCGCCTGCACAAATCGATTTGGGGCAATTATATGCTTCTGGAGTAGGGGTTGAAAAAAATCTGCAAACTGCCATTTTTTGGTTTGAAAAAGCCGCCAGGCAAGGGTATGCCACTGCGCAATACAATTTGGCTAATATGTATCGCAATGGTAATGGTATTGAACGAAATTACCCACAAGCGGTTAATTATTATAGGCTTGCGGCAGAGTCTGGTTTCGCAAAGGCGCAATTCAATCTTGGTTTGATGTATTATTTTGGGCTTGGAGTTAAGCAGGATTTCTCGCAGGTAATACATTGGTATCAACAGGCCGCAGCACAAGATTTTCATTCTGCTCAATACTATTTAGCAACGCTGTATAAAAACGGTGAGGGCGTTCGTAAGAATCTAACACAGGCTTTACGTCTTTATGAGAAAGCTTCTGAGGGAGGCAGTATAAAGGCTGATGAGGCATTGCAAGCAATCAAATTAGAAATTTTTCAGCAGCAGGCTGAAAAGAATAAAGCGGTAAATGGCAGTGAGTATGTTTTGCATTAAACGGTGATGTATATTAAATAATGATGTATAGAGGGACGCCTGATCCGTGGCGTCCTCATTTTGACCATCAAAATTCGATAGGGAAACCGCGTTGTTTCATGTTTTCTTTCGCTGCACGGGCAGTTTCTACCATCAGCAAGTCTTCTTCCCAATCATAGCCTTTAACATCCAGCTTTTTATCATCGACGAAGATGTCATGAAATGGCTCGTTGACAAAAATCTTGACCGAGCGCGTTTCTTCAATATTGCCGGATAGATCTGGCCAGATATCGCTTAGAGTGTCACTGGAACGCGTAACGGCCCATTCCTCAATAAGTTTGAAGTTTGCGGGCAATTCATCGCCAAATGATGATTTTGTTCCTGTTTGTGGTTGACCATCATGTTCGTTAATGTGATCAGTATGTACATAAACCACAAGTTTTGGGTTCAAACGAACAATCTCATTTGTGATGTTTTCACCAGAGGGCATCCAGGATGAAAAGACCACATCCAGTGGGAAATCAACTTCTTTTATGGTGCCTTGACGCAATTCGTAAACATCAGCATCGAAAAACTTTTCGATTTGATTGGGCTTTTCCTGTTCGGAGCGCATGCCGATGACTTTAACGCCTTCACGTGCCAACAGGCTGCCAACGAATCCGTTGCGCGCATGGGCGTCAAGCACCACTGGTGAATCACTGACTTGTTTCGCAAATGCAGCAATTTTAGCCATTTCGTATTGTAATGGGTAATAGTGGGCAATTGTCGGTCCGTGGGTTTCTGGGTCACGGTCGGCGTTACTAAATATCAAATAATGCAAAGGTATCGATTGAATGCGTTCAGCAAAACTCAGTGATTCATCCCATGCTGGGTGTTCGCGCTCCTGAAACCCTATGATGTTATTAAACATTTGTTGTGTAAAAGTCTCCATATTGCGGAGAATTTCAAAATTCATAACCATCCCTCATTAGTTTTGGGCTGTGATTATACAGCAGAGCATCTCTGGTTGCGATATAATCCTAAATTCATCAGTTGACCATTTCAAGGCAGGGTTAAGCCTTTGGTATTATTGAATTATCGTGCTTTGTCCGGCTGCACTCAACGGGTGAGTATGCGATGTTTTGCTCGTCTAATATTTAATGGGAGTTAACGACTTCAGGCCAAAAACTCTTTTGTTCATATTGGCTGTTTTGGAGGTTGTTTTGACGTATCCAGGGAACAATTTCATCTTCAGGCAATGGCACGCTGAATAAGTAACCTTGCACCCAATCACAGCCATGGCTGCGTAAAAAATTCACTTGTTCTTCCCGCTCAACACCTTCTGCAATGACATTTAAACGTAAGCTTTGTCCCATAGCTATAATGGCTTCAGCAATGGTAGCGCCATCGGGGTCGGTGGAGATGTCCCGCACAAATGATCGGTCAATTTTCAGCGTATTGACGGGGAATTGTTTCAGGTAGTTTAATGATGAATAGCCTGTACCAAAGTCATCGATCGACAATTGCACGCCTAAGTTATGCAATTCTTTGAGGGTTTCCGTTGCTTGCGCTACATTGTGCGCCAGGAAGCTTTCGGTAATTTCCAGTTCCAGATATTTGGCGTCCAAGCCTGTTTCAGCGAGTGTTTTTGCGACTTTTCCGACAAAATTATTCGCCACAAATTGTCGCAGGGATAGATTCACCGCAATCCGAATGGGTGCCAGCCCTTGAGTTTGCCATTTTTTCGCGGCGTTACATGCTTCTTGCAGAACCCATTCACCAATAGGTTCTATCAATCCGGTTTCTTCGGTAAATGGAATAAATTGCTCAGGTTTTAATAAACCTTGTTCAGGATGCTGCCAGCGCAGCAGTGCTTCTATACCGATAATGTTTTTGGTATGTAAATCGATTTGCGGTTGAAAATATAAACGAAATTCTTCTTTCTCCAGTGCATGTCGCAGATTGTTTTCTAATACCAGGCTTTCATAGGCCTTGGCATTCATGTCTGGTGTATAAAACTCAAAACAATTACCGCCTTTCCCTTTTGAACGATACATCGCTGTATCAGCATTTTTTAACAGGGAGCGCATATTATCCCCGTCATCTGGGAAAACAGTTATTCCAATGCTTGGGGATACGACGACTTCATGCCCGTCCAGCTTAAATGGTGGTGACATGAGTTCAAGTATTTTTTCGGCGACAATGGCTGCGTCCGCTGCACTATCGATGGCATCAATGATGACAGTGAATTCGTCACCACCTAAACGCGCGATAGTGTCGCCTTTTCGCGCAAACTGCTTTAGGCGCCGTGCGACGCTGCGCAGCAGTTGGTCGCCTGCGTGATGACCTAAACTGTCGTTGATTGTTTTGAAACGATCTAGGTCGATAAAAAACAAGGCGAGTTTTTTATCGTTGCGCTGAGTTCTGGCAACGGCACGCCTTAGTCGATCACGAAATAGCGCTCGATTGGGTAAACCAGTCAAGGAATCAAAATTGGCTAAATACAGTAAACGTTCTTCAGTTTCTTTACGTTCAGTAATATCACGGGAAACAGAAATGATTTCTGTGACTTCATTGGTTTCTGTGTAGTTAATCGCATGACTGTGAGTTTCTAGCCAAATGAAACTGCCGTTTGCGTGTTTAACACGATAACATACCCTTTCATCTGATGGTTGCTCAATGATTTTACTATAGAGTTTTTTACGGTATTTACCTTGGTCAGGGTGGAAATATTCAAACAAGGGTTTGCCTACCAACGTCTCTGGCTCGTACCCCAATATTTTATTGATGGAAGGAGAGGCGTAGGTGCAGATGCCAGCTGGTGTATATTTGGTAATTATGTCGGTAGAATATTCTGCTAATAAATCGTAGTGAGACTGGAGCTTGTTTTCTGGTAAGTTTGAATCAATTTCAATGGCAGATTCAATGCATATGCCCGATAAGCCAAGCAATTTATTTTGCTCTTTTATTGGCGATAACCAGAGGCTGAAAAGTTTGCCACTGATCGTCAAGTGTGTTCTGACGGTTTTACCTGTCAGCGCGGATTTTGCTGCGGGTAAGAAGGGGCTTAGGATGGAATGCTCATCCAGTATCGAGATTCTTTCAAGTGTCTCTTGATTCAAGCCAAGTTGTTGAAAAAAACTTCCCTGGGTCTGTTTTAATACCCCTTCAGCATCGGTAGTAAACATTACTGCGGGTATGTTATTGCATAAACTTCGATGTTTCAATTCCAACTCACTGCTCATCAATATTAAAGCCTTTTTATCGTATTGTAAAAGTACCACCTACCAGCGCTCATAGCGGCCAAACCTTACCGAGAGACGCGTGAATACGTCCTTGTAGGCTTGACGGCAGCATCCATGCTGCCAACACTCTCGACAAGGCCTTGCCACCACGGGTGCTGATCATGGAGAATAGCTGAACTCCGATTGTGAATTTTTGGAGCCTTACCGAGAACGGAAACAGTACTTAAATCGCTGAATTTATGTGATCCACTTAAGTTTTATTTGATGAAATCTGCTAGATTTCGAGTGGTTTTTTTAGATCGTAGGTACATTTTTTCTCTCGTTAGCGAAAATAAACCAGTGCTAACTGAGATGCAAGTTTTTTGTGTTAATACCCGCAATCGGAGTTCACCAGATTTCGTCGTTGGGCAAAGCATAGCGCGCCCAACGTGTGACCGGCATGGTAACCCGGCTAGCTGGTGCAAGTCCAGCCATGGCCCTTGGGAGAGGGGAACATGTAGACGAAGGCAAGGGTGTCCGAAGAAACTAATGCTTGCTACCCGACG
>CALZHW010000184.1 GCA_945787125.1 uncultured Ectothiorhodospiraceae bacterium | reverse complement strand
TGCCACTTTAATCAATAATTATTAACGCGTTGAATACCCTACAAAAATACTATGTCTTTATGTAATTGCTGAGCTTACTTGCACTGTACACTGTTATCAATGTTCTCATTGTGATGCCAAACACCGACACGTGCGCACGTTCCTAAACTATAAACCCAGCTCCGATAACCCCGGATAATCAGCCGGACGTTCCGGTGTTATCCACAAAAATTTTCGCGACTGTAGTTCAATAGGAATATCATTAATACTGGCAATACGACGCTGCATGAGTCCTTGCGCACTAAACTCCCAATTTTCGTTACCGTAAGAACGGAACCAATTATTTGAATCATCGTGCCACTCATAAGCAAACCGCACAGCGATGCGATTCTCATGAAACGCCCAAATCTCCTTTATTAAACGATAATCAAGCTCACGTCGCCATTTACGCTGCAAAAATTCAACAATAGCCTCTCGGCCCGAAAAAATTTCTCCTCGATTGCGCCATTCACTGTCCGACGTATAAGCCAACGAGACTTTCTCTGGATTCTTCAGATTCCAGGCATCCTCAGCCATACGAACCTTTTTGGTTGCTGTCTCAAGAGTAAACGGCGGAAAAGGCGGGCGATCGGTATTCACAGCGTCTACCTCACCAGCTTTTATATGGCAAGAATTTTCCGTTCATAGTGATCACCACTCGATCACCAGCCGGGTTATTTTCCTTGCTAATATCCATCGTAAAATCAATCGCGCTCATAATGCCATCACCAAATTTTTCATGAATAATTTCCTTGATGCTATCGCCGTAAACATTAATCATTTCGTAAAAACGGTAAACCAACGGATCGGTAGGTATCGCTTTATCCCAGTGCTTATGCGGACAAAGCTGCAATGCCTGACCGACCTCAGGCGGCAAATCCATTGCCTCACACAATGCCATTGCATGCTTTTCCTGCATACTGTTCATACCTAAGCAGGCAGACGTTACCCATACCGGGTTCATATCTATCGCGGCCGCTATATCTTCCCAGGATTTACCTTGCTTATCCTTTGCTTCCAGAATAGCAATACTCATTTGCTCTTTATTCATTTGACGTTCCTTACATTTATGGTTGACCTAACTTTACTGACAACAGCATGCTGCCCTTGGGAATCTGCCGCCGGATCTAACTCTTTCGGGTGCGTCGCAGCAGCTATCTCTTGCATCTCCGCCCGTCCTGCTTCACTCGCTGTAAGTTCTTTTGAACGACTTACCAAAAAATCCACCAAGTGATTCCTTATCTTATAAAACCCGGGATGATGAATAACACTGGTGCGATCACGCGGTCGCGGAATAGAAACTTTAACCGATTCAGCAATACGCGCAAAAGGACCATTCGTCATTAACAAGATGCGATCCGCCAGTAAAATTGCTTCATCAACATCGTGCGTTATCATAAAAACAGTTTGTTTAGTTTCACCCCATACTTTAATCAACTCTTCCTGAATTATGCCGCGAGTTAAGGCATCCAGCGCGCCGAAAGGCTCATCAAGCAATAAAAGTTTCGGCTGGGTGGCAAATGAACGCGCAATACTCACTCTTTGCCGCATGCCACCCGATAACTCGGCGGGTTTACGGTCAACCGCCTCTGTCAGACCGACCAGTTCGAGATATTTCATGCTATGCTCGATGACCTTTGCCTTGTTCCATTGTGGAAATCGCGCCCGCACGCCAAACGTGACATTTTTTAATGTACTAAGCCAGGGCAGCAGACTGTAATTTTGAAACACGACGCCACGCTCCAGGCTCGGCCCAAGTACTTCCTTGCCATTCATGAAAATATTACCTTCGGTCGCTCGATCAAGTCCCGCCAGTATATTTAGAATCGTTGACTTACCACATCCAGAGTGTCCTATTATGCAAACAAACTCACCTTTCTCGATGCCAAAACTGCAGTTTTCAAAAACCGTTAATAACTCATTTTTACCGCTGGCCGGATATTTTTTTACAAGATTTTCAACCTTGACATAATATTTTTTTGTCATGTTTTTGCCCTATTCTTCATACGCCACCCAACGTGAAACACTGGAGAGTATTAAATCGAGCATCATACCCACTATACCAATCATCATAATCGCGAAAATAACACTGGTTAAATCCAAATTATTCCACTCGTTCCAGACGTAATAACCTATCCCGGTTCCACCGACCAACATTTCAGCTGCGACTATCACCAGCCAGGCGATTCCAATAGAAATGCGCATTCCAGTCAGTATCGTCGGTGCAGCCGCAGGTAATATCACGGTGAAAGCGGTACGCATATCACTTAACTCATGAGTACGCGCCACATTGATCCAATCCTTACGGACGTTTGCCACACCAAAAGCCGTATTGATCAGCATTGGCCAAATAGAACAAATGAAAATAACAAAAATAGCAGACGCTTCTGAATCTTTAATAATAAATAAAGCCAGTGGCATCCATGCCAAAGGGGAAATGGGTTTGAGAATTTGCACGTAAGGGTTCATCGCTTTATGCATCACCGGAAACATTCCGATAACAAAACCGCAGGGAATCGCAATCAATGCCGCCAGCAAGAAGCCTGTTAATACGCGATAAAGTGAATAAGCAAGCTGAATTCCAATACCTTTGTCATTAGGCCCCGCGTCATAGAATGGGTCACTCAGCTCGTTAAAAGCATGTATGATTACCGCGGACGGCGGAGGAACCCGCGCTTCCTGCTCCGCACCCCCCATCAGCAATTCGTATTCTGATAATGCTTCAGTCGCTTTCGGTGGCTGGCTCGACCATTCCCACGAGCCGAGCGCAACAAATAGAAATACCAAAGATATTATCAACGGACGTAATGCCGGACGATAACGCATTACATTCTCCTGATCGCAAAGCTGTTGATGTACTGCTCTGGCTTGGTATAGTCAAATTCTTTACCCATGATGGTGTAGTTTTTATACGTTTCCGTCGGTGGTGTGTAACCCAGCTCTTTCATCTTGGCACCGGCATCGGAGGCCAGGTAAACCGCTTCAGCAATTTTATTGTATTCAAGATCACCTTTGATATAACCCCAGCGCTTCATCTGGGTTAATATCCATACCGCCATGGAATGCCATGGGAACGGATCAAAATCAATTCGATCGGGCACATCCTGTATTCCACCTAGGCCATCGGCATAGCGGCCAGTTAACACTTGACGAATAACAGGTTCAGGCTGGTTCAAATAGTTCTTGGGCGCAATCGCGGCAGAAATTTCTATTCGATTCTCAGCTTTCGCTGAATAATGAGTAGCATCCACAATCGCTTTCAGTAAAGCGGAATACGTATTGGGATAGCGGTTAGTAAATTCTTTGCTGCAGGCAAACGCGCAACAAGGATGACCTTCCCAGATTTCTTTCGTGAGTATGTGAATGAAACCAATTTTTTCCCACACTGCCCGCTGATTAAACGGATCAGGTGAAAGATAGCCATCGAGATTGCCGGCTCGCAGATTTGCGACCATTTCAGGTGGCGGCACGACCCGAATTTGAATATCTTTGTCTGGATCGAGACCATGTTCAGCAACATAGTAACGCAATAAAAAATTGTGCATGGAATATTCAAACGGTACGCCAAACTTAAAGCCCTTCCATTGCTTCGGGTCCCGTTTATCTTTATGGTCTACATGAAGAACAATAGCTTGACCATTGATGTTTTCAACAGTCGGCATGACATAAGGTGTTGGCGCCGAACCTGCACCCAAAGACATGGCCAGCGGCATCGGCGTTAACATATGGGACGCATCATATTCACCAGCGAGCGATTTATCCCGTGCGACTGCCCAGCCAGCAGTTTTTATCACATCAACATCCAGCCCATATTTGCTGTAGAAACCGAGAGGATGCGCCATAATAATCGGGGTCGCACAGGTGATGGGAACAAATCCTACATTCAATTTAGTTTTTTCTAACTTACCCATGCTGTCTTTAACAGCCGCTTTAATCTCATCAAACGGGATCAGACTTCCGAGTATTGACGCGGTCAAACCACCACCAACCAGGCCTAAAAATGAGCGCCGACTAAAGTCGTTGTGAGCAAATACGCCGCGTACGATCGTGCTTTCTATCACACGGTCCATCATGTCTTCAGTGGTATCAAGCCTCTCGCGATCAGGTTTGGATTCAGTCGCCAAAGTTTGCGCGCCGCACGCTTTACTGTTCTCCGATATACATTGCGTACAGGAACATCCTTTCTCGTGCAACAACGACTGATCTGGATTAAACGGATCACCCAAACTTTTATATGTCATTTAATTTTCTCCTAACCATTTCAATGCAAAACGTATTGATGTGCACGACATCAGTGCAGGTTCCATTGTGTTGATTCATTCTTGTCTGACTACACATTCAATGGGAACTAACTGTAATCTCATAAGAGCGAAGACTGTGCCATTTACATCAATCACGAACATTATGATATTTTTTAATACCTTACGATTGTCAGCGCATAGCTTGCAGTATACGAAAGTTCGTAGAACTACGATTATTAATAATTCTAACTACGATATTTCGTAAACTTGGTACGAATATGGAAAGGATTTAAACATCTAATAAATTTACTAATGCGATGATGAATAAAAATTCTGATTTCTTGAACATCGATACATTCTTCTCTCATGCCCATGACGCAATGCTGGTAATTGATCCGTATGACGATAAGTTTATCGCGATTAACGACGAAGCATCTCGTTTACTCGGTTACGCCAAAAATGGTATTAAAGACATTCGCGTCAGTTATATTTTTGAAAAATCCTTTGCGAATTTATTGGTATTTACGGAATCGGTGGTGGAACTTGAAAAAAGTTGGAGCAACAATTTGCGCTGCACGACGCGCATGGGTGATATCATTTCTATCGAGACTTCCGGCAGCCTGCTCAAAACCAACCAGCACATTTATCTTATTCTGACTCTACGTGATGCGAATTCTTTGCAACGACTGCGCAACATTGTCGAAGTTGATTCACTATACCGCCATGGTTTAACGCGATGGAAAACCATTGAAGCAGTCTTTGAGGAAATAGAAAGAGAGAATCAGTTAATTCTAAGCGCCGTAGGAGAAGGCATCTACGGCGTAAACGCCAATGGCGAAACGACCTTCGTCAACCCCGCCGCCGAACGTATGCTGGGTTGGCCAGTTGAAGAACTGATTGGTCGCAACATTCACGCTGCGATACATCACACCCAACCCAATGGCAAACACTATCACAGTTCAAAATGTCCGATTTATGCCTCCACCCACGACGGTGAAGTACACCATATAGATAACGAAATATTCTGGCGTAAGGATGGCTCGTGGTTCCCTGTAGAGTATACCAGCACGCCAATTCGAGACAACGGTAGACTCGTTGGCGCGGTTGTCATATTTCGTGACATCAGTGACAGAAAGCAAGCGGATAAAAAGCTTCACACTGCATTGGCGGAAGTGCAGGCACTGCGCAACAGATTGGAACAAGAAAATGCATATTTACAAGAAGAAATTAGTGCCGAGCATAACTACAAAGAAATCGTCGGAAAAAGTGAAGTCATTCTCAATATCATCCAGCAAATTGAACTGGTTGCGCCAACAGGCGCAAACGTTTTAATTACAGGTGAATCCGGTACCGGCAAAGAACTGATCGCCCGCGCCATTCATCAAAGCAGTGAACGCTGTAACCGGCCATTAATTCGGGTAAATTGCGCATCGGTTCCAAGAGAATTATTTGAAAGTGAATTTTTTGGACATATCAAAGGGGCATTCACCGGTGCAATCGCTGATCGCATCGGTCGCTTCGAATTAGCGGATGGTGGCACGTTGTTTCTGGATGAAGTCGGCGAAATTCCCATTGAATTGCAGAGCAAGCTCTTGCGCGTTTTACAAGAACAACAATTTGAACGTATTGGAGACAACCAGACAAAAAAAATTGACGTACGAATAATTGCCGCCACCAACAAAGACCTAAAAAAAGCCGTGTCCGCAGGCGGATTTCGTGAAGATTTATTCTATCGATTAAACGTTTTCCCAATCATTTCGATTCCGTTACGCGAACGAATTGCCGACATCCCGCTGCTTGCATTACATTTCACTCAACGCGCCACGTTAAAATTCAACAAACCGGAAGTGAAACTCAGCGTTGCAGACATCCAACGCTTGCAAGCCTACACCTGGCCCGGCAATATTCGTGAATTAGTCAATGTCATCGAACGAGCAATAATTTTATCCCGCGCGGGTAAGCTCGTATTCGATTTACCAAAGTCAAACGCCGTTTCAGTCGATATCGGCAAAACGCCTCATGATGAACACGACATCATTTTTACTGAAACGGAACGTCATCAAAACGAACGTAAGAACATCATTAAGGCGTTGAAAATATCGCAAGGCAAAGTTTTTGGCTCCGGTGGCGCAGCAGAACTATTGGATGTCAAACCAACCACCTTGACTTCGCGCATAAAAAAGCTTGGCATCAATCGCGTTGAGTTTCAGCAAAGTGCCTAAACTCAGCAGTCTGCTTGTGTTAAAGATCGACTAACATTATTTTCTGTGCGTTTGTTATCTTTTACAGCATGCAACACTACCTACCAGAGCCTCTTTTTCAATCTTACCTGCATTCAAGTCATAAGTGCATAACCGGTTAATGTATTTCGAGTCTAACCCCAAATATTTAAATATTTTTCTTTACTTTCATGTCGAGTAGCCCTTAGGAATCTCACCCGAAGGCTCTCACAGGCACGTACGTGAGACTCTCGCCTCATACGGCTCCTACCGTCCAACCATTGTTTCATTTCGCAATCTCCCAATGTGCAAAT
>CALZHW010000183.1 GCA_945787125.1 uncultured Ectothiorhodospiraceae bacterium | reverse complement strand
TGGTGTTTTTAATAACTTGGATTTTCTTGGCTTAAACAAGACCTATAAAAGGAAATAGCTGAATGTTCTCAGATTTATCACTGCTAAGCCTCCTAATCTGGTTACCAATTATTGGTGGATTTGCAGTTTTAGCGACAGGCGCAGATAAAAACCCCGGGTTAGCCAAACTAATTTCATTAGCTGTCGCTATTCTTACGTTTGCCGCTTCAATACCGCTATACACGTCATTTGATTTGACCACAGCAAACATGCAATTCGAAGAAAAATTGTCATGGATAGAAGCGTTTAGTATTAATTACCATCTTGGTGTCGATGGTTTTTCAATGCCATTAATTTTATTAACGACATTCACGACTGTTTTAGTTGTCATTTCTGGTTGGCAGGTTATACAAACCAAAGTAGCGCAGTACATGGCGGCCTTCCTGATTATGGAAGGATTGATGATTGGGGTGTTTGCCTCACTTGATTCGATTCTTTTCTATGTATTCTGGGAAGCAATGTTGATACCCATGTTTATCATTATCGGTAAATGGGGTGGTGAAAAAAGAGTTTACGCGACGATCAAGTTCTTCTTGTATACGTTTTTAGGCTCCGTCTTTATGCTTATCGCGTTGATCTACATGTATAACAAGGCGGGTAGCTTCTCAATATTGGATTTTCATGATCTGCAACTGAGCATGACCGAGCAAATTTATATATTTCTCGCATTTCTCATTGCCTTTGCGGTTAAAGTTCCCATGTGGCCGGTTCACACCTGGTTACCTGATGCACACGTTGAGGCACCTACCGGTGGTTCAGTGGTACTGGCAGCAATCATGTTGAAAATGGGTGGTTACGGTTTTCTACGATTCAGTCTACCAATCACGCCAGGCGCAAGTGCTGAATTAGACTGGTTAATCATCTTGTTATCGTTAATCGCAGTGGTTTACATTGGCTTCGTAGCGCTGGTTCAACAAGATATGAAAAAGCTTATTGCATACTCATCGATCTCCCATATGGGTTTCGTCACGCTGGGTTTCTTTTTAGCGTTCAGCATTCATGACAACACTGGCAGCATGCAAGGCGCAATAATGGGCATTGAAGGTGGGATGATACAAATGATTTCCCATGGTTTTGTTTCCGGTGCACTCTTTCTCTGTATTGGTGTGATGTACGATCGCATGCACAGTCGACAAATCGCTGATTACGGCGGTGTTGCCAATACGATGCCTTGGTTCGCTGCATTCATTGTGTTGTTCGCCATGGCCAATGCTGGTTTGCCAGGAACGTCAGCATTTGTTGGTGAGTTTATGGTCATCATGGCTTCAGTTAAAGCAAATTTCTGGATTGCATTTTTAGCCGCAACAACCTTGATCATCGGCGCTGCATATACGCTGTGGATGGTTAAGCGGGTTATATTTGGCGAGGTTAAAAATGATAAGGTCGCGAAGTTGAAAGATCTAGATAAAAGAGAATTTATTGTTCTCGGCTCTCTCGCCTTCATGGTATTACTTGTCGGTATTTGGCCTAATCCTCTAGTGGAAGTGATGCACGTTACGGTGGAAAATCTGGTTGAACATATAGCCGATCCAAAAATATAACGAATTAGAGATTATAAAATGAGTGTACCTATTTCAGTTTCAGAATTCGCGCCTTTGTTGCCAGAGATTTTTGTTCTCAGCATGGCCTGCATTATTTTGCTCGTCGATTTATACCTGACGGATGATAACCGCTACATTTCTTACGCGCTTGGTCTGCTTACAATGGGACTGGCTGCGGTTATTACATTTGTTACCATGCCCGTTGAATCAGTCGTTGTCTTGAATGGCACTTTTGTTAATGATCAGATGGCGGCGATTCTCAAGCTCTTCGTTTACCTGCTCACTGCGGCTGTGTTTGTTTATTCTCGTGAATATTTGATCGCGAGAAGTTTGTTCAAGGGTGAGTTTTACGTCCTGATTATATTTGCAGTGCTTGGCATGATGGTAATGATTTCAGCACACAGTATGCTGACGATTTACATGGGTCTGGAAATTATGTCACTGGCACTCTATGCGCTGGTCGCTATGCAACGAGACTCTATCCAAGCGACTGAAGCCGCAATGAAATACTTTGTATTAGGCGCGCTAGCTTCAGGGATGTTGCTTTACGGAATGTCGATGATATATGGCGCAACTGGCAGTCTCGACTTAAAAGTTATTTCTGAACATGTCGCGGGACTTGAAGAGAAAGATCTGGTTTTATTGCTCGGTTTGGTTTTTGTGATCGTGGGCTTGGCCTTTAAGCTTGGTGCCGTGCCTTTTCACATGTGGGTGCCGGATGTATACCACGGAGCGCCAACTGCTGTTACATTGTTTATAGGTACTGCCCCAAAAATTGCTGGCTTTGCAATGGTGATGCGCTTGCTGGTTGAAGGTTTAGGCGATATGCAGTTCTATTGGCAAGATTATCTCGTGGTAATTGCAGTTTTATCAATTGTACTGGGTAACGTCATTGCGATTGCACAAACTAACATCAAGCGGATGTTTGCCTATTCAACAATCGCTCATATGGGCTTCCTCATTGCGGGTATTTTGAGTGGAACCCAAGAGGGCTACTCTGCAGCCATGTTCTATACCATTTCTTATTCGATTATGAGTCTCGGTGGTTTCGGTATGATACTGTTATTAAGTCGATCCGGTTTTGAGGCTGACAAGCTGGATGATTTCAAAGGTTTGAATGATAGGAGCCCCTGGTTTGCATTTATGATGCTGATCATCATGGTTTCGATGGCTGGTGTACCACCTGCCTTAGGTTTTTATGCTAAATTGGCTGTTTTACAGGCTGTTATTAATGCGGGTTTAATATGGGTTGCGATTATTGCGGTGGTATTCTCTATTGTGGGTGCTTTCTATTACCTACGAGTCATTAAGTTGATGTATTTTGACAAAGCTGATGATACGACACCCATTGAAGCAGGGAGAGACATGCGGGCAGTGTTGAGTGTTAACGGTATTACGATATTGGCACTAGGCATTTTTCCCGGTGGTTTATTGACAATTTGTGTAAACGCGATGTTGTAGTTAATGCAAATGCGTTGATCAAAAAGCCAGCATTAGCTGGCTTTTTGCGTTATTGTATTCTGATAGTTTAGTTTTCAATCAGTTGTTCCTGTTGCATCCCATTGTGACGTTTAATCGCCATATGATCCTAGATTCCGCAGTTGAACGTTTACAGGTCAATATAACATTATGAATTTATTAAATATATCAACTGCACTGCAGTTCACCCTTTCGGTGACTCACTGCAACCTGTATTGCACGCCCTTTTGCACTGCTTTGCGTGTGAAATATTTCCCAAAGGGAACAACCATTTGGGAAATATTTCATTACGCAATTCAGTACAAAATGACGCACACTACAGGCTGCTCAACTGCGGATTCTAGGATGATGCTATCCATCTGACGAAAAAAGTGTAAGCTAAATGCTTCATATTGTTAAACAATTAAATAAATCATGCCCGCAAACCGATATTATAAGTAAGCAGCATTTAACCTAGATTCCGCAGTTGAACGTTTACAGGTCAATATAACATTATGAATTTATTGAAAATATCAATTGCACCGCAGTTCACCCTTTCGGTGAGTCACTACAGGCTGCTCAACTGCGGATTCTAGGTTTAACAAATTGGGCAAAATAAAACTGTGACTAATCATAGTCGAGACATCTACATTGAACTTAAAGATCAAATACTTGGAGGTAAAATCAAACTGCCGGGTATGCCTGCTATTGCGCAGCGTGTACAGCGCGCTCTGAGTAATCCAAATTTTAATACAGCAGATGTCGCTAAAATTATTCAAACAGATATTCCTTTGTCGGGTCGAATAATCCAGGTCGCAAATAGCCCACTGTACCAAGGTGTGCTGCCTGTCGAACATTGCCACGCTGCCATTACTCGGCTTGGTATGAAAGTCGTGCGTAATTTGGTGACAAGTTTCGCTGTTCGGCGCTTGTATTATTCAAAGCGTAGCTCCACTCGAAGACAATTTGAAGCACTCTGGAAGCACAGTGTGAAAATTAGTGCTATCAGCTTTACCTTAGCACGCATATCTCCAGGTTTTGATCCCGAAAGAGCAATGTTAGCGGGATTGGTACATGACATTGGTGAACTGCTAATTTTACAATATGCCGAATCAACTCCAGTACTCTTGAAAAATAAAACTTTGCTGGATGAAGTGGTCAGTAAATATAAGCATAAATTGGGTGCAGTGATACTCAAGCAATGGCGCTTTGAAAAAGAAATGATTGATGTCGCTTTAGACTCCGAAAACTGGACGAGAAACCCCAGCGAAAAAGCCGACTATGCTGATATCGTAATGGCAGCCCACGTTCAGGAGTACCTGATAAAAAATTGTCTACCTGAGGGCATAGAAGAGTTCAGCGATCTACCCGTATTCGCAAAATTCCCGATTTTCAAGTTAGGCCCAGATGCTCATAAAGAGTTACTCATGGAAGCGCAAGATGAAATTGCCGAGTTACAACGTCTATTGCGTTAATAGCGTTTTCATATATGCTAACTTTATCTGATGCGCTTTTTCTTCATTCAACAGGCCGTTTATGCAATAGTGAATATTAATACTCAAGTTTCGGCGTTCAAAGTCACAATAGTGCCACCTTCCAGCGCTCGTAGTGGCAAGGCCTTATCGAGAGTGTTGGCAGCAGGGATGCTGCCTTCAAGCCTACAAGGACGTATTTACGGCGTCTCTCGGTAAGGTTTTGCCGCTACGGGCGCTAGTAGGTGGCACTTTTGCAACATTGAACTCTGCAATTGTGAGCTAAAATTTCAACACATTCCCACACTCTCGTGGGAATGTGTTGAAAACGTTTTTATTGCGTCAGAGTAATTGACTCAAAGCTAATGCCGTCATTGGTTATATCAATAGTGCTATTCATTTGCATGTCGATTTTTTCCATTGATTTTAACATCACATCAAAGTTTGATTTTTGTTCGTTAGTCATTTCATCACTTTCTGCAATAGCAGATTTTAGAGAAAATAGTTTCATATATTTTGAGTAATCTATATTCATACCGATGAGACCATTTTGCTGCAAAGGTTCTAGCGTTAGATTATTTGCTTGAACCCCTGCTTTATCACCTTTGTAAACAACAATATGACTGCCTTTGATCGCGATTTTCGTCATCGCTGCATCATTGCCAGGAATAGGTAAAGGAAAGTCTACCGCTGTGCCGTCTTCAGGTATTTTTATCGATGCAAGCTGCGGCACGAAATTGGCTGCCATCATTAATAGGCCTTGCGGGTTTTTCGTAGAAATACTAATTAACGCATCTAGCATGTCTATGTCAGGCATATCTTCTTGCGGCATGAGCGAACCGTCAAAACTAAATATACTGGCTGATAATCCCTGAATTCCGGCAAGCATGCTGGTAGCCATGCCGAGTGCGCCGGCATTGTTAGCGCCTGTTAAGTTTTGTTGCATTTCCTTGAGAGACTCACATTCAAATGTTTTTTGAGAAAGTTCATTCAAGGTTGTACTGAGAAACGGCGCTACGGCATCCATGTTTAAGCCCAGGCCAAAACCCAATAAAGTTTCTTGACTGACATTTTTAAAACTCGCTGGGATAAATCCGCGTAAACTTCTTAGGCTATTGAGTAATGGTTTATTGCTTGACTCAATGATTGCTTCAGAGCGAATTTCATAGGGCCGCTGATCCATCTGAATTTTAGTATAACCAAAGATGCTACGTGGCCATGCTTGTGCAATTTCCATATATTCTTTACGGCAAGTCGGTGTTTGTATAGATGCTAGGTCTTGTGCATTATCCTCAGAGTTTGATGACTTCTGATTTTTAAAGTCAATGTAACTTTGCAGCATAATACCAAACGAATTACCTTCCGGATTGGTTAAACCTTTCATTATTTCAGTATGACTAATATAGCCAATGTAGGCTGGATCAAAGTCGTATTTACTCACAATGCCTTGTAGGTGGTTAGTATCGTCTAATGCCAGCGTGGGTTTTTGCAGACCCATTGCCAATTTAAGTGATTGCTGTCGATCAACCGGTGTCGCCAGGCTTATTACCACATAGCCATCGTGTACAGCCATGCTTAGGTCTATTTTTGTTGGACTATCGGTGTCTGGTGTATCCAGACTGTAACTGCGAATCGTGACGTTGTCGATGGAATCGATGACAGCAGAGACGTTCCCCAATTTTTCAGCACGTGTTAAAAATGCTTCAAAGGCGTTACTGTCTTCAAGCTTAATGCGTAAAACCGGGATAGCACCTGTCATGTAGATTGCACTACTTACATTGTCGCTAAAACCTAACGATGCAGCAATCTTGTCTGGGTCTTTCAACGCGTTGTTATACTCAACGACCATGCCACTAAAGATTTTTAATGCAGGCGATAGTTGATTGTCTTTTTCTTTGTTGGCTTCATTGAAGGCTTTCGACCAGTCAAAGTCTGCCATCCATTGTTGGCCCTGAGAAAATACTTCGAGTGTCTTTTTAAATGGAGCAGGTTTCAAGCCTCCAAAAAATAATACGGTATCCGCCGGCACGTAACTTAATATTTCGGGTTTCGCTTCCCCAGTAACTGTCGGCGTAGTGACAGCGATTTCGGAATCAGGTGCAGAAACGAAGGTATATATGATTGCACTGGCGGCCAGTATAAATAACAATGAGACATAATAGACAGGATTTTTCATTGATTCTCCGATTCTCCATGGTTTCTAGATTCTGAGTGATTATTGCGCAATATCAAGGGTGCTTGAGATAATTTTTTTTACAATATGTCTGTTAAATAATATAGATTGAATGGTTATCGGATCTATCTGGAGAATCTTT
>CALZHW010000182.1 GCA_945787125.1 uncultured Ectothiorhodospiraceae bacterium | reverse complement strand
ACCCGGCACTGTCAACGGTGCGCAATCTCGGTTTAAACATTACCAATCAACTCACCCCAATAAAATCCCGCCTCATCTCCCATGCCATGGGAATCAATCGAAAAATTCCGCTAGTGCATCATGCGGCATTTCGCTCTCGTTTTGTTTGAGTAATTAAAACTTGTTGGCTTTCTCTGATATCTTTTTAGCACCTCCGTAACACTTGCTGAAATCGTAAAAGCCATAAACAGTAAAGACTCTTAACTTCAAAAAAAGATAACCTGCATTCAACCAGCAAGTGCACTACACTGTTTCTTAAAGACCTCTAGTGGAGTTTGAAATCCAAGACACTTTCGAGGTCGGTTATTCAATAATTTTTTATTCGTTTTTTTTAATCAGTAACTCGATCAAAATTAAATCTCTTAGGTGAAAATCGTCGAATTAAACTGTTGGCGCTCTTAGGTTTGACCAAAAAGTAGAGTTTTGAATGCCAACAACAAGCCGATTGTGAAAATTTGGTGCCGCCAAACCATAATAACTCTGACGGACTCGCTGATTGACGTGACATGCGGATAGAACGCTTCATAAGTGAGATTCACTCAGCGATCAATTACTGGGACCAGCAGATCGAAGGTCTGGTTGCGGTCGAGCGGCAGCGTTTTCTTTGGGGACAGCAACGTTACCTCTTCTCTCCGCAATATCTCCAGAATCAGGCGGAACTCTATGGCCCAGTTATGAGTGGATTGGATTTTCAGTCGGCACCAGCTGTTGCGCAGACGAGCATTAATGAGGCCTTGGGCGGCAATCTTATTCTCGCTGACATAGAAGAGCGTGCTCGGCTGGTTGCCGCGCAAACGACCCGAGTTGATACAGAATGGTCGGCTGGGCTAAACGTTGAAGCGATGAACGGACGGTTTGTCGTCTTGCAGGATGACAAACAGCGCTGGGTGAAGATGGTGCGCCTCGAGGGAATGATGAATGTAATCGAGGCGGAGGATTATCGTGCCGTTGAGGTGCCGATGGCGGACAGCAGCCTATCCATGTTACTGATAACGCCGGTTTTGGGCGAGTTCGATAATCTGCGAAGCCGTCTTGACGAAAGCTTTCTGCAAGCCCAGTTACAAAAACTTGCTCCTACGCTGACAACCGTGATGGTGCCACATTTCGAGATTGTCCGTGAACTCGCTCAGGAGGAAATGCCTGATCTGGGGGTGGCGTTGTCGGGAAGTCAATCCAAAACCATATTGTTAAATGAAGAAGGTACGCCGCAGTTCACCGTTAATGTTAATGATGATGGCCAGCTCGTATTTGAAGTTGTAGATGATGGTACTGAAGAAAGTAATTCAGACAACTTGGCGAATTTCTCGCGCGTAAATAATGCCGGTTATCTCAATCTACTGCCGCCACGCCAACGCGTCGGTTTCACCGTTCGCCAGGGTAGTATAAGCGGTTCGAGCGCAGGTGTAATCGTGCATGAGGCAACTGAGAATGAACCTGACTGGCTTTTGGGTTCTTCTTCCCAGCTTGGAGGTGGTTTCAATTCAGGTGTCGTTATAACAGGAGTGCCTTCTGAGATCAGCTGTTACTATCCCCCGGATCAGCGTTCGTTCCTTTATGCTGTTTACGCCCGTGAAACAGGAACCCTGCTCTATCTGGGGCATGTGGTGGAGTTGAGCGGCACTGTTGTGGTTGCTGATTGGCGTGTAAGCATTTTTAGTGGCTGCGGTGACAGTAAGCCCGTGAAGGTATACCAATACTCGGGGACATTGCAGTGCGAATATGAGCGTGGTATTTCGCTTGCGGATATGAAGGCGGACTTGATCAACACAGGCATTGAAGTTTTGGAAGCCTATGAAGGGAGCGATGGTTTGGTGCGTCCCCAGGTTTGCGGTGCAGGAACGGGCAATATCAATGTCTATAGCATTTATGAGAGTGATGCTCCTCTGGCAGAGAGTCTGGATTTTCAGCGTTTGTCAGAGCTGCCTCTAGATTAACCGTTGAGCTTTTGATGAGGATGGCTGCAGCTTAGTTTTTATCAATATCACTCGAAAGCGGATGAGAGCTAGCCGGCGCGCGATCGGTAGTGGGGTCAAAATCTCGACGTTGAGTTGAAATTAATTATTTCGATGGGGAGCTGGTTTGGAGTTTTAAAATTTAGTGTTATGATTGATTTACCTTGACTCTTTATTTCCCTTTAAATGACTTTTCCCTAAACAAACAACTCCAAGAAATTTCACACCCGCTCACTCAGCTATCATCAATAAAGCCCCGTTTTATCTCACATTCGATGGGCGTCAATCGCAACGTTCCATTACCGCACCGTACTTCGTTCTCGTTTCACATGATTTGATTTGTAAAAACACTTGTATAGTTTATGTCGCGGTGCGACGTGAGTCAGTAGTTTATCGTGATTTTTTTGTATTTCATTGTATATTTTGGTGCTAAGTGTGAGGTGCTTCATACTATTATTCTTGAATATCCACAATAATTAACAAAAAATAACAATAATCTTTGCGAATGTGGTTTCGGGACGAGGTGATATTTGTAATGTCTACCGACAATGATGACATGCTAATTTCTTGTCATTGTTCGATATGTTGTTATATGTTGCGTTGACTATATCATTTTAGATTATGGCCATTTATGCGGTGAATGATCAGCGTTAGTGAAGCGTCTATTTCTTTCATTGAACACAATGGATACTCGAAATTTAGCAGGGGGTATGTTATGGAAAATATAGATGTTGTTGGAGTACTCAATCAAGGCCTGCCAGGCTTGGTTTTTTTACTGTCTTTGCTTGCGTTCTGGTTATTGACCCGCGAGCAGCAAAAAGGGCGCCCGAACTCGGCTATTTTAAAGTCGATCAGACATTTTATGTATATAAATATTTTTCTCGCGTTGTTTACTTTCATTGCGCCAGCGGCTGATAGGATTTTGTCTCAGCAAGACTCTCAAAGTTTTGCGGCATTTGATGTTAAAGCGAAGCTGGGTGCGACAACATTGAAAGTGGGTTCCGCTGCAGTGTGTGTTAACGCAGACTACGCCAATCGGCATTTATTACTGAAAGATAAGAATACCGGAAATGCGATTCAAGTGTATGCAGAGACGGTGGTTCCGTGTGTTAATGGAATACAAATTTCGCTGAATCAACTTGATGCGTTTAATCTGGGGTGGTCGGCCGATGTCAATTCATCACAAGTCGAAGTTATACCAGCAATGCCTGGTACCAAGTTTATACTTTGAAGCGAGGGATCTAACATGAAAAAGGCAAGTGTACTTTTTTTTAGTTTGTTTTTGTATTGCGGCGTCTCATTTGCGGACTGCAGTTTCGACGGTAAGACTTATCCTGAAGGCTCGGTGTTGGGGCCGTATAAATGCGTCGACGACCAGTGGGTGAAACAATAATAGTGGAGTTTGTTTCCAGAGTGGAAAATGTCAACATTCGTCCACTCTGGAAAGTAACATGGTTTGGTAGTTAACATTCAAAAATCTTCTGGTAAAAATACGCGGCTACCGGAAACACATGTCAGAAATCCGCAAGTGCTCTAAAAAAACAGAGCCAGCTGATAGATAACCAGAGTAATAATAATCCCGGGAAACCCAGAGATTTATGGTGCATAAAACGCACCCTACGGTAGCTGCAATTACAACCTTCAGCTGACCTCCTCCCTACATTCCTAGAGCATATAGTGCTTAACCGGCTATGCACTTAAGACTTGAATTCAGTTATCGAAATTATAAAACATTAGTTGTTTATGGTGTTGATGTTAATGCGGCAGTTCTCCTATCACACGGGGAATACAAGAGTCCGATTGAATGCGGAAAATGAATTTCTTTGACGGGTCGGATCTCCCGCCCATTGCCCAGCATCACCGAAGTCGTGACCCATTCACCAACGCCGTCCATCGTCAGAATCGCTGCACTCTCAAATGGAGAAGGATAAAAGGCGGAGGCCGCATAAGCCAAGTGATGTTCAGTGAATAATAATTTGCCGCGGCAATCGATCTGTGGCGCCAGTTCTTGTAATTGTTGAATGAGCAGGTGTTTCTGAAACAGTTTTTCCTCTAGCCATAGGGGCATTGCTGCGACAAAGGAACGAAATCCCATGGGTGCAAAGGCATGGTAGGTCTCCAGTAAACGTTCGAATTTTAGAAACGGTTTTTCGTAAAAGACGATGTGATCAACTTACGCTAGAGTGATCTTGGCTTCGGCAAGGCAATAGTGAATGGCTTCCGCTGGAAAGCCGGCATAGTTTTTTACGGCAGAAACGTTCTTCTTGCGCGGCTGCGATGATCTCACCATCTTTTATCAGGGCTGCGGCGCTATCATGATAATAGGCGGATATGCCCAGGATCCACATGTTAGAATATGGTGTAGATGAAAGGCGCTATGGCGCTGCCCTGTACAAATACGATGAGTATACTCAAGAACAACAAGACGGTAATGATGGGCAGCAGCCAGAGTTTTTTCGGGCCTTCATAAAGGACCATAATTCACGCAGAAATTCCATCAGAATTGATCCTTAAATGAATCAGCTGTCCAGGAATCTTTAAGTGTGACCCAATATTCGCCCTTACCACGAGCATGTAAGCAGAGCGTATCGCGTTTCATCAGTCTGAAAACCAGAGCGACGGGTGTGATTAACAGAAAAAAGACCAGCGCCAGCAGAATGCAGGTATTTATGATGCCGAGGCAATGACCAAACTTTAACCAGGCTCTAAGCGCGAAGGTATAGCAGCTTGCCCGTACAACGGAAATCAATAACAAAAGCGCTGCGACTAGTAACCAGATTACTGACGGTGATTCACCGTACCACAGTGGCCAAGCACCGAGTGGTTTGTGGCCAACACCTAACTTGAATAGCGGATCGCTACGCAGTGAATTAGCGTCCTCATAACCACAGCCAATTTGAAAGATGCGTTTGTGCCATCAAGTCGCGCAGCTCATGGTCAGTATAAGAAGAATGGCGTCGATCAATAAATGCATTGGCTAAACGCTGACTTAAATCAATTTGACGATCGATACCGCTTAAAAGCAGTGGGCCGAAATCGGAAGGTAATACGCCGCCATCAAAATCTGCGCAGACCGTTAAGCCTTCAATAGTAAGAAACCGAAGTTGTTCTGGGGTAGAATTGGACATGGTGACCTTGTTTAGCTTCTTCCGAAGCGCTATTGGTGTAGCACCTATTATATCAATGGGTTAAACGAGGTTCGCCTTTTTTTATGAAGTATTCGGGTTAGCTGCCTGACTCATTTGGTATTGGACAAGACTGTAGCTATACATTCATGCATGTTTGCAGTATAGTTTAGGGAGGGCAAGGTATAATTTTTGAGAAATTTAAATCTACTTTAATTAAGTAGTTAATGAGGAATTAAGTAGTTAATGAAGGTGTTGGGTGTATGTTTTCTTGCAGTCATTAGAGTAATAAGTCAAGGAATGGAAATAAGTTACTCACAGTTTTAACTATAACCTGATTATTTGTTGTGCGAAATTATTGCAAGGGTCGCTTACATTTGGTGTGTAAACCCCTGAGTAGTGATAACGTAATCCAGGGTGGTGCCACAAAAAATTCTAAAACGGTAGTGATGCACACGGAAATCGATGATTCCGAAATACCTCTGGAATTTTTTAAGAAAATAATAATAGAGTAGATTAGGGGTGGGAACAATGAAATTATCAAATCTTGGCGTTGTTGTAGTCGTATGGATTGGAACACTGGGTCTTACACAGGCACAGGCCGGTGCGCCTACTGAATTCGATCAATGGGCCGTTAACAATGGCGAGGTCAGCGCCACTTGTCCTTCTGGTTTTTCCTGTAGCGGCGGCATCATTGACAATTCCGGTTTTCTGCAGCGCGAAATCCTTGACCTCTCCTCTGACAAGGTCTATTTGCAAACCATCATCACCTCGAAAAACTCGACCGGCCAGAGTGGTGATATCAATTTTGCCGACGAAAGTTTTGTCTTTAGGCATGGGCTTTCGGATAGTCCGGCAGGTGTAAATGGCATCGCCGATAAGCAGGCCATCCGCAATGACTTAAGTGTAGATGCCAACACCCGAACCTTTGATTCCTCCACAAATGTCACTTCCGGTTGGGCTGCCAACTCCGGCGACGTTGTCTTCAAATCAAGCCAGAGCCTCATCGAGTCACAAGAATATCCCGAAGATTTCAGCGCCACCTTTGATCTGAAAGTCTATGGTGATAGCAACGGAGGTCGGAGCAGCAGCGAGATGGATATTTGGCAGGATGCTCGGGCCCCAGGGCTCAGTGAAGGCAATGAATTTGAAAGTGTTTACCACTATATGAACAAAAAGGATGCCAGCGGCTCGATCGAGGGTGCCCGCCTGGCTCTGAGCCAAAACATCGGTGCAGGATATCCCAAACTACTGACTCTGGAAGATGATAGGGCCGACACAATCCGTATTGAAACCGGCGGACCAATTAGTGATGAAGAACGTCAGGTGTTTGCTGTGCGCCGCTCAAGCGGTACTTTGTCTGCCGGTAGCGAAGTCTTGTGGATTTATCACTGGAACTCCGTTGGCATAGATGCACGCAAGTCCAAACCACTGACCGGAGGGTGGTTTGGTTGCCGTAGCTGGAGTACGACTGATCAGTGCCAAGAATATTCCAAACACGAAACACTGGCCATGCCCGACTTGCCGTTTGATGTGATGCCATTTGATGCCCCAGTAGGCCACCACAATAAAAAAGTGGACGAATCGCTGTATCCCGCTAGCATTAAGACTGGTGGCCCCCAAGTTAATATCATTGAACCCGGCCTTGATGCCGGTGGATTTGTCCCTCCCCCGCCAACACCACGTGAACTGGCACCACCGGTACAGGTGACGGGTGGGCGTGATTTGCTGTTGGGCTGGAGCGTGTCTGGTGGTGAGATTCGTTTTAACTGCCCATCAGGATTTAACTGCAGCAACGCCATTACTGATGACGGTTTTATTCAGATTACCCTCACAGACCTGACTACAGGTGAAAAATTCTTCGAGAG
>CALZHW010000181.1:3554-7072 GCA_945787125.1 uncultured Ectothiorhodospiraceae bacterium | reverse complement strand
TATAAAAGCAGACCCTCTTAGAATAAATCTGAATTAGGGAATGGTCAATTCATCGGCCAGTAGTGAAAAACAGTTAACGTCAGTTCTTGGCTAGTTTCGACTGTTTATTCACCTGTCGGAAACAACGTAATCCACTGTAAAATAATAAATTCTGAAATTTTCCAGAGGTCTTCCTTCAGCGCTATAGCCTAAATATCAACCTATTCCAATATATATATCACCTCATCAAGAACTATACATACAATATCTCCTTTTGGTGTTGAGGAACGAGGTAATGCAAACGACACCCAATGTTCAGAATAGCCATATTTCCCCAGAACCATGGAACAAAGACAAACTCATTGGTCAAAAACTACCACTGAAACTCAAAGAAATATGGGCGATACGTATTCGATTACAACTTGCAGGAAAACAGATAGATCTTGCTCTCTTTATTCTTGCCTTCCATAGTAAGCTTCGCGGCTGTGACATAGTAAAACTTTAAGTACGCGACACCTCCCATGGTAACAATTTGCTTTCACACGCCATAATAATACAACAGAAAACACATAACCCTGTTCAGTTCGAGCTAACATCCCATCTAAATCGCGTGTGCTGTGACGTGTTAACCCCATGGTTTCAAAAT
The DNA here is from genome assembly GCA_945787125.1 of uncultured Ectothiorhodospiraceae bacterium. Lineage (GTDB taxonomy): Bacteria > Pseudomonadota > Gammaproteobacteria > S012-40 > S012-40 > CALZHW01. The sequence goes on along the minus strand of CALZHW010000181.1, from coordinate 6,447 downwards.
ATCCCTATAAAAACACGAAATATACTATGCATAAAGGAAAACTAGTCTAAATCTATGTGTTTCTAAAACTCACTTTTAGTGACATTAAGAAAAGAGTGTATTTGATGATAAATAATAGAAACCAGGTGAATAATTCTTAATTTTAATGATGCACAAATAGAAAAAGATGGCCTAAATCTGATAAAATAATTTCTGCGAAAAAAAATAAAATCAGAGGCCATCTTTAGTAATGAATTATAAACAATCCGACATCTATCGTAAATACCGACAAGTTAATAAAGTTCAGTTCGAAACAGAAAATCAAACTTACTCCTCCTTTTCTGGTTTAATCGTATTTCAAAAGTTATTTATTCACCTTAAGCTCAAAGCAAGGTTAAAAGCTTGCTTTAAGAACAACTATGTTCAAGGTGTAATCCAACATCACAGCATCATGCTGATGCTTATCATTCATATTTTGTTAGGCTACCGAGAATTACGCGACCAACGGTTTTATGCAGATGACTCAATGGTCAAACGTTTACTCGGCATGGCATTGTTGCCCAGCGTTTCGACGATAAGTCGCGTGTTATCAAATACCGAGACAAATGATGTTGAGAATTTACGACAATTTGGAAAAAACATAGTCCTTGATCGGCTTTCTGATTTGGTACTGGCGCGTGTCACGGCCGATTTCGATGGCTCAGTGCTGAGTACAACACGGCGCGCTGAAGGTTCTGCTATTGGCTTTAATAAGAAGAAAAAAGGTGCAAGAAGTTATTATCCGCTGTATTACACCGTAGCCCAAACAGGTCAAGTCTTTGACTTTCATCATCGAGCGGGTAATGTACATGATTCCAATGGCGCAGAGACGTTTATTCTCAACTGTATCAACGAAATTCGTGCGAGCCTGCTGCCCAACACTGTAATTGAATCACGTATGGACTCGGCATTTTTCAGTGATAATTTAATAACAATGCTCGACAATAATCGTGTTGAATTCACGCAGTCGGTACCCTTTGAACGATTTCCTGAGCTAAAGAAACATATCGAAGACAATTCAGAGTGGATTGAATATGATGACGAACATGCTTATTTTGAATTGGATTGGAAACCCGATATATGGGAATCAACACACTTTCGGTTTATCGCCATAAGAAAGGAGGTTAAGAAACAAATTAAAGGTCCCATTCAATTGGATTTATTTGTGCCTTATGACTATAAACACGAATTCAAAGTTATTCTAACCAATAAAACGACTCAAGCAAACTCGGTACTGATGTTTCATAACGGACGAGGCTCGCAGGAAAACATATTTTCAGAACTAAAATCGCAAGCGCAGATGGATTATATTCCAAGCAATACAAAAAACGGTAATCAAGTTTATTTGCTGGCGACACTCTTTGCGCATAACTTGACACGTGAACTACAAATGAGAACACAAGTTATGACGCGAACAACAACACCGAAACGTGCAGCACTGTGGGCATTTGAAAAAATCGGCACCCTCCGCAAGAAGATGATTCAGCGCGCGGGTAGAATCACAAAACCTGCAGGAGTTACAACGTTAACAATGGCTGGAAATCAAGCAGTTAAGGATTTGGTGTGTATGTTTTTACGTGAATTGGATTCTCCGGCTTAGCAAATAATCCGATAAATTTGAAACGCTGGGGTAAACGTAGTCGGCAATGAAAATTATCTGAAGCCAGGGGATTAATCGCCTAGTTTGTTGTTGACATAAAAAGTGCAACTTTAACAAGTGTAGCGAAGAAGTTTGAACGTGATTTATCTGCGTTAAGTGTCGCTGCCAGAAACATGAAGAAGGAAGGATGGAGAGTAAGGCATTGCGGGATAAGCTGAGATTAATTAATATTTCAATAAATCAAGCCTGACCCTGTGATCCTCATGCTGTTGTATTGTGCAAATAATTGATGGCGGTAAAAGATATAGTAGGTTTGATCTGGGCCTTCAATGAGCCGGATTTCCGGTGGATTTGTCACGGCACTGTCAGGGATGTTTTCTGGCGTTTCAACGGTCAAATCGGCTGTAAATTGTTCCAATTTTCACCCTTCTGATAGCACTTTAACATCGACCAAAAATTAAGATTTTGCATGGAGTTAGCACTATAGCGCAAATGCGATTTTTTTCAATCGGTTAGGGTTTATGGGGGAAATTATTTTTAGAGGTAATTTGGCGTTCTGGCTTATACATAAAACACATCCCATACTTAATCAATCTATGCTTAAGTCATAGAGTAACACCCCAATAAAAACACCCAAACAGATTCTACAAAAGCAGTAAATTTAGCAATAATAATCCCGGTCTCATCAAGAGTTGTGATGGACATAACAAAACCCAACATTAAGTTTAAGTATGCTCGTAACAAGCCGAGTGTAGTGATATAGTAACCCATATTTATACAGGAACTCGCTAAAGTTCAGGGTCTCCCTGAAGCTGAGCCGAAGCCAAGAGAAACAGCATGCGTTTTTCACGTTAGTACATAAGAACCGATTTAGCGGAGTTTACTTTCCATGGACACACAAAGAGCAATCACTAATAGCATTCATTCTAAAGCACCTATTAATAAACTATCAGGACTATTTTTATTATGTCTTTGTATTTTAATTGCAGGTTGCCGCGACGATGAGCTCTTTGATCCAGCGCCAACCGATAATATCCCAGTCGCACATCAAGATGCCCTGACAACACCTGCAAATACCTCTGCAACCATTTACCTCTTGAACAACGACCAGGGGATTGGTGATGCTCCTATCACAATTTCCATCAGCAGTGTTCCATCAAATGGTAATGTGTCAATCGGTCAAAATGGAGCCATCACTTACACCCCCAACTCCGGCTATTCTGGTGCTGATCTATTTATCTACCAAATTATCGATGCAGATGGTGATACAGACAC
>CALZHW010000181.1:0-3454 GCA_945787125.1 uncultured Ectothiorhodospiraceae bacterium | reverse complement strand
CGATGGCGACTTTGATAGCGCCAATGTCAACATTAGCATCACTTCGAATACGATCGATCATACCCCTGTTGCCAATGAAGATAGCGCTACCACACAAACTGTCACACCTGTTTCAATCGCTGTCCTCAGTAATGACACCGGCATCGAAGATGATCCAATCACTGTCTCGATTGCAAGCTCGCCATCCAATGGTAGTGCGCTAATCGAAGCAGACAACATCATCACCTACACTCCTAATGCAGGGCACTTTGGATCAGATAATTTTGTTTACCGCATCACTGATGCGGACAACGATACCTCTGTTGCCAATGTTGAAATTACTGTTGTATGCACCTCAGGTGTATGCACCAAAACCATTAGAGTTTCCTGGAACGCAAACCCTGAATCAGATCTTTCTGGGTATTACCTCCATCACGGAATACAAACAGGCGTTTACACGGAGAAAATCTCGGTCGGCAACGTCACCACGTATGACTTTGAGACTTCTGATTTAACAGACCACTTTTTTGCAATATCAGCCATAAATACCGCAAGCGATGAGTCCGGTCTATCTGGGGAAGTCTCAGTATCATATGCCCCATAAGCAACCGCCCATAAGTAACTGATAGTTGTCGTCGCACTGAGTCTTAAGTACTCGCGAAAGAAATAACTGTACGAGGAATAGCACCATGAAAGTTTTAGCAAAAATCAGATTAATATTACCACTTCTGTTCTTCCTTTTATATGGAAGCCAAAGTGTTTTAGCTGCAACTTACTATGTCGCAACGACGGGAAGTGACACCAATGGACTGGGGACGTCAAGTCTACCATGGCAAACGATTGGTTACGGTATCGGTCAAATGACATCGGGCGAAACACTCATTATCAAGGCAGGGACTTACTGGGGGAAAACGAATTTCATCAACTCTCGCCTCAACAGCCTCCCCAGTGGCGCTCCTGGGAATTACACCACCATCAAGGCCGAGTCGCCTTTGACGGTTGTAATCAAGAACGATGCCCCCCTCAACTACTATGACAACTTGTTGCGTATTGAAGGTGACTATATCCATGTCGACGGTGTTGTCATCGATATGATCAATCAACGTGAGCCGGAATATAATGCCGAAGTGACCGGTAACTACAATAAGATCACGCAGAGCCTGTTCCGCAGAGAAGGGGACGTGAATGAGTATGGGGGTTGGGTATCGATACTGGGTGATTACAACCTTGTCGAGGATAGCGCTGGCGTGGGGGCTGCGCGATACGGTTTTTACACAGGCGGTCCTACGTCATCCGCTAGCCAGAATATTTTTCGTCGTGTAGTGGCGCGTGTTGATTACTCCAATTCGCTGCAACCTAAGTCTGCATTTGCCGCATACGGCAATAATGATGGTTATGATATGCATGATGTCTTGTTCCAGAACTGTATTGCCATCAATGGCCGACGTGGTCCTACTGGATCAGAACAAACCTACGGCGGCTTTTATTTCCCTAAAAATGCGACTAATGTTACGGTGCAGGGCAGTATCGTGCTCAACAATGAGGCGGCACATGCGGGCTACTTTGTGAAAGAACTACATGGCGACAATATCCGGCTAGAACATTCCATTGCGTGGGATGTGTATGGCAGCTCCTATATTGCGGGAGTGCGTATCAATGGTGCGGGCGGTCCTTATTTTGGTATGGACCATATGACTATCGGAGAGGCTCCTGTCGCCTATTATAATCAGGATAGTGCGCAGCAACGCGTTATGAGCAACACGCTGTTTTACAATAATGTGGCGCTATCCACGGGTTCTGATTATGGCTGGACCACCCAAACCAATAACGCTTTTTTTCCTGCCACACAAGCCGCAGGCAATAATGCAGTGATTGGAAATATCAACTTGAAATATATCCTGCGTGCTGAGACAGGAAGTGCACTGGAAGGCACCGCCAATGATAACGGTAACATCGGCGCTGACGTTACACAGCAATACGGTGTTTCTGGCACGCTCTGGGGCGAGTTAGGTTATAATCAACGCACCACCAATGACCTGTGGCCCTGGAAGCACGAGGATATAATCAAACAGTGGTTCAGCGTTCCAAACAACCCGCCACCGGGCAATGTACCGAGCATCAACAATACAGTACGTGGCTTTACAATTGCCAATGATCAGTTTGGCAAAAACATGACCTTATCGCGGTATATATGGCAATATTTGGGTAATGAAATTCCAAATGGAATTTATAACACCTCATCAATCTCCATTCCAACAGGTGTTTCCGCTATCGCATTACCATAAGTGTGTAAATTTATAGGGTGCAACTTTCGCTTTGATCATTTTCCCACGAATTTAACGACATTTTAGTTTCTGTCGCAAGAATGTGGTCTTAGTTTAGACATGTTATATGCGCAGCACCAAAATAATAAATTACGAATTTTTTATGATCAATTTTAAAGGCCGACATTTCCAGAAAGATATGATTCTACAATCTATTTGATGGTATCTAACCTACGCATTGAGTTACAGAGATATTGAAGAATTGATGGAATAGCGCGGTTATTCTGTTGATCATAGTACGATAAATCGCTGGGTAGTTCACTATTCTCCACAATTGGAAAAGGCATTTCGCCAGAAAAAAACTCGCGTCGGTAATCGCTGGCGGTTGGACGAGACGTACATCAAAGTTAAGGCCAATGGAAATATTTTTATCGTGCGGTAGACAAGCTAAATAACACAATAGACTTTCTCCTTACCGCCAAGCGTGATAAAAAAGCTGCTTTACGCTTTTTCAATAAGGCAATTGGTAATAATGAAAAACCAAGCCTGGTTAATATCGACAAAATTGGAACGAACAAAGCAAGCGATCAATACATACAATGAAGACAATAATACACGTATTGAAATTCGACAGTGCAAGTACTCAAATAATATCGTCGAGCAAGACCATCGTTTTGTAAAACGACTAACTCGACCCATGCTTGGTTTCAAAAACTTTCATTGTGCACAAAAAAAAATATTAGCTGGAATGGAGCTCGTTCGCATGATCAAAAAAGGACAATATCGATACTCGATAAAGGGAAGCAAGTCTCCAGCAGAATTATTCTATTCTTTGGCTGCATAATTCCGATTGATGGAAAACCATAATTTACATTTCTACCTAATTGCGAAAGAGCCGTCCTGTGACCAAGGGTCTTGCTTTTGTTGTTATTATTTTTACTGTAAGGATATACAGTATATTAATTGCTCACAAGGTTATTCTTTATACACCTGAAAGCGTTTTGGAATCAGTAATTTACTGCGGTTAATTTATAGACGTTTTCGATGGCGCCTTGATATAGCTTATCGAAATACTATTTTTGGAGTGAATTAGAACTAGAAAATTGATTTCCAGAATGGCCGCTTTAAGCAAAACATCGAGGCATTTTTGTCGTATTTGAACGGCTGCAAATGGCTAGCACTTGCCATTAACGAATCTCTCACTTTAACAA
>CALZHW010000180.1:3316-7107 GCA_945787125.1 uncultured Ectothiorhodospiraceae bacterium | reverse complement strand
AGTAGCGCTCTGATTTAGTTTCTCACTGGACGTTCTGATTGAGGAAAAACGCAGCTCTAGCCGGGCTAAAGCGAGTATTTTCTGAATGAAGAACGTTCAGTGAGGAGCTGAAGCAGAGATGATAGTTTTGTATGTTATTTAAATTTCATCCCTAAGCTTATTTCTTTGTTTCCCTGTCAAAATAAAATGGGAGGATCAATAATTTTATCGCTATTATTAATTCGAAACCAACCAGTAAGGCTGTATCGATTTTTTTTGGTTGGTAATACTTCGTGTGGAAATTCTTCACTGAGAAATATCACCATCCTTCCGTAGATCGGCGAGATTTTTTCTAACAATTGGTTGTCTGAATTGTAAAGGCACAGTTCGCCGCCATCCTGTTGTTGCCAGTCTGGATTGAGATACAACGTCGTGGATACTATACGGTTTGAACTAAGTTTGAATCCGTCGTAATGCAATTTGTAAAAAGTGCTGGGCGGGTAGTGGGAAAAATGGGTTTCGAAGTCGAACAGGCATAAAAATAGTTGTTGATTAAATTGTTGTCGTAAATCCTCGATCCATTGAAAATAATCTTTGGTGTTGTCATTCCTATCCAACCAACGGATTTCATCACCGCGCACAAGCGGATTTAGTTGATAATCGTTTTCCCGGCCGATGCCTGCTTGCTTAAAGCTTCTTTTATTAATGGATTTTAAGTAGGTAAATAGGGTATCTAATAAATCGCTGTTTAAAGCATTATCAATGATAATGTAACCCTGTAATTTGATGCTATCTACTATGCGTTGGTGGTTTGTCGACATAACGGTGTTGATTATATTGTGTTGTTTGCTCACTCAGTTTTTAAGCAGCCTATGATTGTGTATAAGTGGTAGGAGTCTGCGCTAAATCATCATCTATTAGTAGTGAAAAGATGCAATCGTGAGGGTTGATGAAACTCTTCATACTACAATGCGGTGTCATTGAGTTAGAATGGCTGTCCACGAATTCCAATATAATACAGAAGCAGAAAACAATGTTAGTCTTTAATCCAACCTACACCTATGCGCCCTAAACCATCACCGAATTACCTTGCAGGCTACAATGAGGTGTTGGTTATGCAAGTGCGGGAGTTGCTTGAGAAAGGCTTGCTGGCCGAGACACTGTTGCAGAAGTATCCGCACTCACATTCCGTGCGCACTGATAAGGCGTTGTATGGCTACGTGGCGGCGCTTAAAGGCATGTACTTACGTAACGCTGCGCAACTGAGCAAGGTGGTTTTTGACAACAAATTGCATATCACCCATCAAGCACTGGGTACGCACACCAGAAAATCGCTGGTGCGGGGTGCAAAACTTAAGGTCAAGCGAGAGATCCGCGTAGCGAGTATGTTCCAGGAGATGCCGCCTGAATTTTTGCGCATGATTGTTGTTCATGAACTTGCACACATCAAAGAAGGCGAACACAACAAGGCTTTTTATCAACTGTGCCGGCATATGGAGCCCGACTATTATCAGTTGGAGTTTGACGTAAGAGTTTACCTGACTTATTTAGAAACGGCCGGACAACCGCTCTGGTCGCCCTCGGTGTAGAGTGTGGCCAGAGCGGGATTTGAATGAGTTGTCACAGTGAATGTCTATTGCTCTGAGCCATAAATAAAGCTACGTGATGCAATGACGTCATCTGTTGCGGCGTGAACAATATCGACTTGCCATAGTCCGGTTTTCGTTGCGACTATGCCTTTATTGGAATAAACGCGCCAGCGGTCGCCGTTAATCTGGAAAGGTACTTCAGCTTCAATTTTGTCATTGTAAATCCAGCGGTGAATAATTTTTTCGCCTTTCATGTTGCGAAATTCAGAGAAAAAATTGACCCGTTTAAATCCTTCGGTATTTGCGTTTATTTGATTTTCAATGACATTAACGGGTTCTCGATTTACTATCTTGTTAGCAAAAACGGCCCGTGCAACATTTTTGGAATATTCATTGCTACTGGATGTCGAACGGGCAGCGGGCATTTCAGTAACCACTTCTGTTATGGCGGGCTCAGTAATGTCTGCTGTGATCTGGCTTGTTTCGGGAAAATCTGAGATAGCACTTTCCATTGCGGATTCTTCAGGTTCTAAAGTATCAATTAGTTCACCTGCAGACTCTTCAAAGGTGTTGCTTGCGACTTCTACTTCAGTTACCTGCGAGTTACTCTGCTCAGTGGTTATCAAAGCTTCGGCATTAGTATCGGCATTAGACGGCATAGTTGAGGCAGGGGTGATGTCGGTTATCGATTCAACTTGTTCATCGCCGGTCAACCAAAACACGAGAGTGGTTATTACGAGAAGGGCTGCACCAATAGCAATGAGAATTCGCTTTTTATCATACTCTTCCACTTCTACTTGCCGCATTCTTTGCTGCACATCCGGTTCATCAGCCATTGGTGAATCTTTGGGCGAGGTCATTTTAATACGAATGACCATTTTACTTTTATCTTCTGGAGTGTCTGTCTGACTCATATATGAACGGGAACCTGTTAATAATCAAAATTGTCGTTGATTATAACAGAACTGATTTTTCTAGGAATATTTTTGAGTGTTGATCGCTGTGCAAAAAAAATCCCCCTTGTTTTAGGAGAGGGATTTTACGGAGGGGTGCCTGGGTGGGCACCTAGGGAGATTCTTAAATCACCCTTACATACTATGCGTGAACTCCCTCCGTGTCAATTTTTATTTTTATAAAACCTAGTAAAATCATAGGTTAATGTTGTGTGTGCAGCGATATGACGCTTGCTTACAATACGCCTGCAACAGTTTTTTCTGCCCGTTTTTCGGCATTGGTTAGCCATTGTTGAATGCGACCGGAGTCGCCAAACTTACTGAGTCTGCCCCAGGAATTAAGCAGAACGATGGCGACTGGGCGGTTATTTATTTCGGTATGCATGACGAGGCAATGACCGGAGTCGGCAATATAACCGGTTTTACTAATATTAATATCCCAGGCTTTTCTTCTTACCAGGCGATTAGTATTAAAAAACTCCACTTTCCAGCCAGCACGTAAATCCGTGACGAAATCTTTGCCGGTAGTAGAAAATTTACGGATAGCGGGGTAGCGATTAGCGGCAATAACTAATTTGATCAAATCGTTAGGTGTGGAAATATTTTTACTGTGCAAACCAGTTGAATCTTTGAAAAAGCTGTCGTTCATGCCCAACGCTTTTGCCTTTGCATTCATTGCTGCGATAAATGCCTCATGACCACCAGGATAAGTTCGCGCCAATGCCTTGGCGGCACGATTTTCTGAAGCGGCCAGGGCGATTTTTAGCATATCTGAACGGGTTAAAATTGTGCCGTAAGCCAGCTTCGATTTGGAGCCCCTTAATCGATCTCTATCGGCCCGTTTGATCTTTATTTTTTCTTTCATGTTGAGCTTTTTGTCCAATATCACCATGGCCGTCATGAGTTTAGTGACAGATGCTATAGGCATTTGTTTATCGGATTTTTTTTCGTATAAAACAGTGTTTTCTTCGAGATCAACGACAATGGCGTGGCTAGAGTGGAGGAAAAGCTTTCTGGCGTGTAAAAAAGGCTTTAGTTGTGTAGCTGATAAAAATTCATTTGCCCCATTTGCTTTGACTTTAATGATAGAAGGCGTGCTGCCTTCTGCTGCCGTAACGAGCGGTGCCGTTGTGGTGATCAGTAAGCTTAAAAAGCTTATTTTTAACAGGTTAGATAGGTAAAATTTCATCGGATCTCGTTTGCAGGTTAAAATGATAAAAACAAAACACTTTAATTTAATGCAATAGTCTAACCGATTTGTCGGCTGTCA
>CALZHW010000180.1:0-3216 GCA_945787125.1 uncultured Ectothiorhodospiraceae bacterium | reverse complement strand
GCAGGAAAAGATAATGGCGAGTAAAAATATTGATTTACCCAGCTCAGACCATGCATTGGCGGGAAGAGATATGCCAATAATGCAGCCGGGCAAGCATTTTGTGCTTGATCGACCGATCGGGCCACCATTTCCTGACAATACCCAGGTAGTATTATTGGGTTTGGGTTGTTTTTGGGGTGCGGAGAAATTATTTTGGCCGCTGGATGGCGTATACACCACAGCAGTAGGTTATGCCGCGGGAATAACACCTAACCCGACTTACCAAGAAGTGTGTTCGGGCATGACCGGGCATAATGAAGTTGTGTTGGTGGTTTATGATCAGAAAAAAATAGACTTTAAACACTTGTTGGAGATTTTTTGGGAGTCACATTACCCCACTCAGGGCATGCGCCAAGGTAATGATGTAGGCACCCAATATCGTTCAGGGATTTACTATTCCAACAGCCAACAACAAACGGAAGCAGAACGATCCATGCAGCATTTTCAAGCTAGGTTAAGCAGTTTTGGTTATCCATCCATTACCACTGAAATACAAGCTATGACAGAATTTTATTATGCCGAAGAATATCATCAGCAGTATTTGGCGAAGAATCCTGCTGGTTATTGTGGCTTGGGTGGGACGGGTGTGAGTTTTGAATAAAAATAATCAAGGAATATAAAAAATGAGTGACAACGGTTACCAAGTCTTGCTGGATTTTTGGTTTAGTGAGAGAGTAAAAAAAATGTGGTTTAATTCCACGCCTGAGTTTGATCGAGAGCTGCAAGAAAAATTTGAAAGCACTTACCTCGAAGCCATGCGGGGCGAGCATGATGACTGGGCCAACGAGGTAGAGGGTGCGCTTGCATTGGTTATATTGTTTGATCAATTGCCATTGAATATTTATCGAAAAAAAATGGAAAGTTTTCAAGCAGAGGAAAAATCGAGAGAAATTGCGGGTCAGGTTATTGAAAATAAATGGGATGAGCAGCTTGATAGTTCTCAAAAAGCATTTTTATACATGCCGTTTATGCACAGTGAAGATATCCAGGATCAAGATTTAGCGTTGTCACTATTTGCCAGAGCCAAGCTTGATGATAATTTGAAGTTTGCAAAACACCACCGGGATATCGTTGTGCGGTTTGGCCGGTTTCCGCACCGCAATGCTATTTTGGGTCGTGAAAACACGGCGGCAGAGCAGGATTATTTGAACTCTAAAGAAGCGTTTCTGGGTTAAGCTCTCATAGGTTAAACAGTGGAAAAAAAAGTCAATATCATTCGGCATGTGGATTGCGAGGGAGCAGGGTATTTATTAACTGTGCTCAAGCGCGAAAAAATTCCTTACGTACTGATCAATGTTGACGAGGGCGACTCTATACCCAGCTCAACTGATTCCATGCTGGCTCTGGTATCTATGGGCGGCGGTATGAGTGCCAACGATGACCTTGCATGGATTGCACAAGAAATTGCATTGATGCAGCAAGTTGAGCAACAAAATATTCCTATGCTGGGGCATTGCCTGGGTGCGCAATTAATGGCGAAGGCATTGGGTGGAACGGTCTATGCTAATGCTTATCAGGAGATTGGGTGGTTTGATGTTGTGCCGCAAAACAATGAGGCATCAGCGCAGTGGCTTGGCGGTCTTCCGAGCTTTCCCGACCCAATGTCTGTATTTCATTGGCATGGTGAAACTTTTTCGTTACCGGAGGGTGCGCAAACAATTTTATCCAGTGAGCACAGCGTTAATCAGTGTTTTGTGAAAGGCAATATGTTGGGTTTTCAGTGCCATATAGAAATGACAGAACCGCAGGTTGTCGAGTGGGTTGCGCGTTTTGCGGCGCAATTAAGTCGCGGTGAGGATTTTGTGCAAACAGCCGAGCAGATTATGCGAGATTTACCGCAGCGAATAAAAGAGCTGAATGATATTGCTGATGTCATCTATCGGCGTTGGATAAAGACATTCAAACCGGGAGGTTAGTGTGCATAAATTATTAGTGCTTTGTTTATTGTTAGTTGGCTTAAGTGCGTGTGATATTGGTATCAATCCCACGTCAAAAAAAATCGGATTAGATGCTAAGTCAACAGAAACTGTGTCGTTAGCAAGGTTAAATGGCTGTTTGAATTGTCACAATGTAACCAGCTCTATTATTGGACCGGGCTGGGATCTAGTGTCTGAACGCTATAAGGACTCTCCTGATGCTAAAGAATTTTTAATTGAAAAAGTCAAAAAGGGCGGTAACGGCAACTGGAATGATATAACGGGTGGGGCGAAAATGCCGTCACATGAGACTCGTGTCTCACACGAGCATATTGAACAAATTGTGGAATTTATTCTTTCACTTAAACGATAAGAGAGTATGTATGACTGAACAATTAGTAATTTCTGCCTTGGGCGAGGACAAGCCCGGAATTGTGAAATCTTTATCCAAATGTGTGCTTGATTGCGGTGGAAATATTGCTGAAAGTCACATGACTGTACTAGGTGGCGAGTTTGCATTAATGGCATTGGTGACGGGTGAACCAGCTGCTCTGGATCGGATTGAAGAAGACTTGCTTGCCCTAAAAACGGCATTGTCGCTTATACTAATCAGCAAACGAACCCGTGGAAAAGTGAATGGTACAGCGGGTGTTCCGTACAATATTGCCATCATTTCCATGGATCACCCTGGCATCGTACATAACGTAACGGATTATTTGAGCGAGCATCAGATAAACGTTGAGACGTTGCAAACCAACAGCTATGCAGCTGCTCATACTGGAACAATGATGTTTTCACTCGATATCGCAATTACCTTGCCCAGCACAGCAAACATCGCTGAGTTCAGAAAACATTTCTCGCATTTTTGTGATGATTTGAATTTAGATGTTAGTTTTACGGCGCGTAAATAGAGTTTTGATGGGCAGTTCGTTTGACACGCACTGTAAGGCGCCCTATGTAAGCTACCTTAAGCAAGTCGGATTGCGGTTGATCGTTTATTTTCAATTGTATTGCATACTTATACAATATTAATGCAAAATAAGATGCTTAAGCTTATATCTTATATAAAGTTTCAAATATATAAACTCACAATCGGAGTGCATAGCAGTCAGTGCTCGTGGTGGCAAGGCCTTATTTAGAGTCGAGAGTGTTGGTGGCATGGATGCTGCCGTCAAGCCTACATGGACGTATTCACGGCGTCTCTCGGTAAGGTTTTGCCACCACGGGCGCTGGAAGGTGGCACTTTTGCAACGTTGAAGTC
>CALZHW010000179.1 GCA_945787125.1 uncultured Ectothiorhodospiraceae bacterium | reverse complement strand
TAGAATTCAGTGAGCTCCTCAAGACCGATATCGCAAAGCGTGGCCGAACTGTTTTGGAGGAATAACATATCGCTGCTGGTAAACAAGAAGTTCGACTGAACGATGAAATCACCGCCCCACAAGTGCGTTTAATCGACGCCGAGGGTGAGAAAAAAGGAGTTGTTGCTATTCGTGCGGCTATTGAAGCGGCAGAAGCAGCAGAGTTGGATTTAGTTGAAGTTTCACCAAACGCAGAGCCTCCCGTTTGCCGTATAATGGATTATGGTAAGTTTGTTTTTGAAACAAACAAAAAACAGCAAGCCGCGAAGAAGAAACAAAAACAGACTCAAGTAAAAGAAATCAAATTTCGTCCTGGCACGGAAGAAGGCGACTATCAGGTCAAACTACGCAACCTGGTTCGTTTTTTAAGTGATGGGGACAAAGCCAAAATCACCCTGCGGTTTCGTGGACGTGAAATGGCGCATCAGCAACTTGGCAAAAAACTCCTCGAAAGAGTTGAACAAGACCTGCTTGAATACGGGAGTGTAGAGCAATATCCCCGTATGGAAGGTCGCCAAATGGTGATGGTAGTAGCCCCTAAGAAAAAATAGGTGGTGGCAGGTGGTGAAATCCCAGTAAAACACAGTGTGTTACCTGATTGCCGATTATAATATAAAGTAGAGTATTAACCTGGATATTTCATGAATTCACGAGATTATCGCGAAGAGATTTGATTCTACAGAAGATTATCTGATTGAGCGCCGTACCCGTGCGTACGGTCGATTGAAGAAAATTTTCTGTAGAATCAAAGATCAAGTGAGAAATCGTGTAATTCATGAATTATCCGGGTTAGATGCGGAGTAAGCAATAATGCCAAAAATGAAACCTTGTAAAAGTGCGTCTAAACGATTCAAACGCACAAGCACTGGACGTGTTAAACGCGGCCAATCTCATCGTAGCCATATCTTAACCAAAAAAAGCACCAAGCGTAAACGTCAGCTGCGTTCACCGTTGGCTGTTCATGCTGCAGATACTGGCTTGATCCAGCGTATGCTCCCTTACTAAATAAATTCAATATCGGTTAAGAGACTAAGATAATGGCAAGAGTTAAACGCGGTGTAACCGCAAAAAAACGTCATAAGAAAATTTTAAAGGCAGCGAAGGGCTATTATGGCGCTCGCAGTCGTGTTTTTCGCGTAGCAAAACAAGCTGTCACCAAGGCGGGTCAATATGCTTATCGTGACCGCAAGCAACGTAAACGTCAGTTCCGAGCACTATGGATCGTCCGAATTAACGCGGCAGCGCGTCTAAATGGGTTATCTTATAGTCGATTGATTAATGGTTTGCACAAAGCCAACATTGAAATCGATCGTAAAGTGCTGGCGGATATCGCGGTGCACGACCAAGATGCTTTCACTAGCATTGCAGAAGCCGCAAAAGCAGGATTAGCCGCCTAACACGGTTTTGTTCTGTGTAGATTTTTTGCAAGGGGAAGGTTGATGCCTTCCCCTTTTGCGTTGGGGCAGAAAACTACGGGTTTGCGCAGTTGACCGTAGGAATGAGATAGTTTAGTTTGGCAATATCACGGCGATACGCAATTTCGGAATTCGCATTTCGAAATTCGCATCAGCACAATGACAAAATCTTAGGATACAGTAAGTGTGAAAAATGGCGATTGATATAGAAAATTTATTGGCTGAAGCAAATGCAGGTTTGGCAGATGCGCAAGATTTGCAGGTATTAGATGACGTAAGGGTTAAGTATCTCGGTAAAAAAGGTCTTTTAACCGAGCAGCTTAAAGCGCTCAAAGATGTTGCGCCTGAGCAGCGTAAAGCGGCGGGCCAGTCCATCAATCAAGCCAAACAAACCTTACAGCAGAACATCGAAGCCCGTAAAAACCAATTGCAGCAAGCGCTGTTGCAACAAAAATTATCGTCTGAAAAAATTGATGTGACACTGCCGGGTCGTGGCCAAGTGAGTGGTGGCTTACATCCGGTGACTAAAACCATTGAGCGAATAGAATCTTTCTTTCATAGTCAGGGTTTCGTCACTGCTGACGGGCCGGAAATCGAAGATGACTATCATAATTTTGAAGCCCTCAATATTCCAGAAAGTCATCCTGCACGCGCAATGCAAGATACCTTTTACATTACCGAAAAATATTTGCTTCGCACCCAAACATCGTCAGTGCAAATTCGGGTGATGGAGGATGCCGAGCCGCCATTTCGTATTATCTCTTCAGGCAGAGTCTATCGTTGTGATTTTGATATAACGCATACGCCGATGTTTCATCAGGTGGAAGGTTTACTGGTTGATAAAGACATCAGTTTTGCCGATTTAAAAGGTACTCTTTTAGCGTTTATGCGTGAGTTTTTTGAGATGGACGACTTGCAGCTGCGATTTCGACCTTCGTATTTTCCTTTTACAGAACCTTCAGCGGAAGTGGATATCCAGTGTGTACAGTGCCGTGGTGACGGCTGCCGCATTTGTAAAAACACGGGCTGGTTGGAAGTCGGAGGTTGTGGCATGGTGCATCCGCAGGTATTGAAAAACGTCGGGGTTGAAAACGAGGAATACACCGGTTATGCGTTCGGCATGGGTGCAGATCGTTTAGCGATGTTACGTTATGGTATAAAGGATTTGCGCATGATGTTTGAAAATGATTTACGTTTTCTATCGCAATTTAATTAACAGTATTCGCGTTTATCGGTCGTGCTTTTAGCGGTAGCTAAAAGCTTAAAAGAATGACACTGGAACACAGCAATGAAATTTAGTGAACAATGGATAAGAGAGTGGGTTAACCCTGGGATTGATACCGCAACGCTGGCCGAGCAACTGACCATGGCCGGTTTGGAAGTGGACTCAATTGAGCCAGCAGCGCCTGCATTTAATAATATTATAATTGGCCAGGTACTTTCTGTTAGCAAACATCCCGAAGCGGATAAATTAAATATCTGTCAGGTTGATGTAGGACAAACAGAAAACTTATCGATTGTCTGTGGTGCGTCGAATGTGGCGGCAGGGGTTAAAGTTCCCACGGCCATCGTTGGTGCGATATTACCTGGGAATTTCAAAATTAAAAAAGCCAAGCTCAGAGGTATTGAGTCATTTGGCATGTTATGTTCAGCCAAAGAAATTGGCTTGGCAGAAGCGGCCGATGGGCTATTATTACTAGCGGAAGATGCGCCCGTGGGGCAGGATGTCCGTGAGTATTTTCAGTTAGACGATCAAATAATTGAAGTAGATTTTACCCCTAACCGCGGCGATTGTTTAAGTGTCGCCGGGATTTCGCGTGAAATTGGGGTGTTAAATAATCAAGCTTTAAGCCCACTGGTTATCGAGCCAGTTCTGCCAACGATTGATGATACATTTCCCATTGAAGTTCAGGTGCCGAGTGATTGCCCGCGCTATCTGGGTCGTATTATACGAAATATTGATCCCAAAGCAGCGACCCCAATATGGATGCAGGAACGTTTACGCCGTGCTGGTTTACGTAGCTTAAGTCCGACAGTGGATGTCACCAACTATGTGCTGCTGGAGCTTGGTCAGCCCATGCATGCATTTGACCTTGCCAAGCTGGATCAAAAAATAGTGGTTCGTCGAGCCAATAAACAAGAAAAAATAAAATTACTCGATGATTCAGAAATAACAGCCGATGAATCGGTGCTCGTGATTGCCGATGCACAACAAGCGCTGGCTTTTGCGGGCGTTATGGGTGGACTGAATTCTTCGGTCACTGCCAAGACCAGCGACATTTTTCTAGAATGTGCTTTTTTCAACCCCGATACAATACGTGGCAAAGCACGTCGTTTTGGCATGCAAACTGATTCATCCTATCGCTTTGAACGCGGTGTAGACTACACCCTACAGCAGCGTGCAATGGAGCGAGCGACGCAATTGATTCTTGCCGTTGCTGGTGGGCAAGCCGGGCCAGTGTCTGAAGTGTTAAGTGAAGCAGATTTACCAACACGTACAGCAGTGACTTTACGTCAATCACGTATAAAGCGTGTATTAGGCTTTAGCTTGGAAAATACAGTAATCGAAAATTATATGAGTCATTTGGGTATGCAATGGCAGCCAGTTGATGATGGCTGGAAAGTGACGGCGCCTGCTTATCGCTACGATATTGCGATAGAAGCGGATCTGATTGAAGAAGTTGGCCGCATTTATGGGTATAACCATCTGCCCACGACGATGCCTGTAGCAAATTTAAACTTTGTCGCCGAGCCAGAAGCGCATATCTCAGCGCGAAAAATACGCCAGTATTTAGTCAATCGTGGTTATCAAGAAGCCATTACCTACAGTTTTGTTGATCCTGAGATGCAATCTTTATTAGATCCTGAAGCTCCCGTGGTGAAGTTGGCCAACCCGATTTCCACCGAAATGTCGGTCATGCGTACCACGCTCTGGTCAAGTCTGCTCAAGGCCGCTCAGCATAATCAAGCAAGGCAGCAGCAGCGTATTCGCTTATTTGAAATCGGCAAACGTTTCACCCAGATCGATGGTAAATATCAGCAAGAGACGGTGATCAGTGGTTTGATTTCGGGGGATATTTCACCCACTCAGTGGGGTGAATCGCCGCGCAAAGTGGATTTTTTCGATATGAAAGCCGATGTCGAAGGCTTGTTGGCGTTGACGGGTGACGACGACGCTTTTAGCTTTGAGGCGGCAGCACACAGTGCATTGCATCCGGGGCAGTCTGCGCAAATAATGCGCGACGGAAGTAAGATTGCGAACATTGGCACGTTACATCCTGATATTCAACGAAAATTAGATTTAAATACACCTGTAATATTGTTCGAATTGTCCTATACTGGGCTGAATCATGGCGTTGTTCCTGATTGTCAGCCAATATCTAAGTTTCCGATGATTAAGCGAGACTTGGCGCTTGTTGTTAGCGAAGAGGTAAATGTCGGCACACTGTTTGCTGTAGTTGAGAGCATGGCTGAAGAGCGCTTGCAACATATGGAAATCTTTGATATTTATCGAGGTAAAGGAATAGCCGAAGGACATAAAAGTTTAGCCTTGTCTTTCACGCTGCAAGATGACTCACAAACACTCACTGATGAGCAAGTGGATGTGATTATCAAGAAAATCCTGGTTTCGTTGCAAGATTCGATTGGAGCAACTTTAAGAGAGTAGTGTGACTATGGCATTAACCAAAGCAGAAATGGCAGAACGTTTGTTTGAAGAGTTGGGCTTGAATAAGCGTGAAGCGAAAGAGTTAGTCGATGTGTTTTTTGAAGAAGTCAGAGCAGCACTCGAGAGCGGTACAAATGTTAAGTTATCTGGTTTCGGTAATTTTACCTTGCGGGATAAAACCCAGCGCCCAGGTCGAAATCCAAAAACTGGCGATGAAATCCCGATTTCCGCACGGAGGGTTGTTACTTTCCGACCAGGACAAAAACTAAAAGCACGAGTTGAAGCCTATGCTGGAACAGAACAACAACCACAAGAGCAATAGCGAACTACCTGACATTCCTGGCAAGCGCTATTTCACGATCGGCGAAGTCAGTGAATTATGCGCAGTAAAACCACACGTGTTGCGCTACTGGGAACAAGAGTTTCCACAGCTAAAGCCCACCAAACGTCGCGGCAATCGTCGCTACTATCAACAGCATGATGTTTTAATTGTTCGCTCTATCCGTGGCTTGCTCTACGAGGAAGGGTTTACTATCGGCGGCGCCCGGCAAAAACTCAGCGAACCCAAGTCCGCCACTGCACCACAACCACCCGCTCCAACCGCCTCCAGTCGATCCGATCAACAAATTGTCTCTGAACTATGCCGCGAGCTGGAAGACCTGCTTGCTGAATTGAATTCTTAACTATCTTAATTTTTGAATGCACTAAACTTTTGGATTATAACGCAATTTAGGCTATAATCCCGCGCTCGGTCGGGGCGTAGCGCAGCTTGGTAGCGCACCACAATGGGGTTGTGGGGGTCGGAGGTTCAAATCCTCTCGCCCCGACCAATTAACATAAAGATTTATTGTGCTTCCAATATAATAAATCTCTCAAGGTTACACTAAAGCTTTTTCAAACTCTCTAGTCTTTACTATTTCTCAACTTACATAAAACTGATTGTCTTCTTCGTCTTGCAATCAATTAAATGACATTATCGAATTACGATCATGTACGGATATCCTGCATTCGAACAATAAACGCCATGCTGCCGCAGTCCATAAGTACTTCGATCCTAATGACTCCACGCAGGAGCAGCTCCATCCTCTACTAACAAGTATGAGCTATCATTTACAATATCCTAAATCCATATGCCATCTGAGCAGGAATTGGAAGTGCAGCTCACTTTTCTTCACGTTGTTCTTGATTTGTAGATGTCAGTTATGCAAAGATTTAAAATTTTTTACAATATATTGTGACATGAATGATGAGGAGTATTATTGTTTTATCTGTGATGAATTACTATGTGCTAACGCTCATGAGGTTTCATGCAGAGGAGCAACATTGTTTTCAGTAAAATACTAGTTTTATAAAAAAAACAGTTCAGATTCAAGTTATTGGGTATGAATTTTACTGTAAAAATAATCAATCTTGGCGTTTGCCAAAGAATGAAAGTCGTCATGTGGGAGATTCATAAATGCAGATTTTTCGGTCGTTTGAGGTTTAGCGGTAGCTTTCCACCAAAAACGACCGAGAGTGTATTAGGGTGTTCCATGTCGTCTTTCAATTTTAGTGCAAACTCCTTGGGGAGTTACTAAGAATGAAGAGATTGAATGGGTTTAGCACGTCCAACGTTTTAAATGTATTGGGTATATTTTCACTTAATATTTTTTTACTAACCGCGTGCGGTGGTGGCAATAATTCCACTGAGAATAATGAAGAAGCCGCCAATTTTACTGTTACCACGGAGGTCATAGGTACAGGTGGCTCAATCAGTTTAATAGGCAGTTCTATTGATGACGAAGACATCGTTAGTTTATTGATAAGCCCTAAAGCAGGTTTTGATATTGAGAATGTAAACGGCTGCAGTGGTGCGCTAGTGGCTCGGCTACCGTCTGGTTATGACTACACTACTGGTGTACTTACTGCTGATTGCACGGTGACGGCAAGCTTTCGCAAGTTGATTGTTACAACTAGTGCCGACACGGGTGGCACCATTAATTTGATGAGTGACACCGTTGGTGATGATGGCACCATT
>CALZHW010000178.1 GCA_945787125.1 uncultured Ectothiorhodospiraceae bacterium | reverse complement strand
CCATAGACGTTTTTTCACCCAGGCCATCAACAACTTCATAGGCGAGACTTTTCTTTTCGTTAAGCAGGTGCAGCATACGATGCTCGATGGAATGTTCACAAATCAGATTAATCACTTGTACCGGCCGGGTTTGATGTTTGCGCCAGGCGCGGGCTATTCGTTGTTCTAGTTTTGCGGGATTCCAGGGGAGATCCATATTGATCACAATATTAGCGTTTTGAAGGTTCAGACCAGTGCTGCCAGCATCACTTGAGAGAAATAGCCGACAATCAGCGGAGTTTTTAAAACGGTTTATCTCCAGTCGTCGCTTAGGCTGCGGTATAGCACCAGTATGTAGCGCATATTCGATTCCTTTCTGGTCAGCCAATCTGCAAATTAACTCCAGCATACGTGTCCACTCGGAAAATATGATAATTTTGTTGTCTTTATTTACCAATAGATCGTCGAATATTTTTTCAAGCTCCTCCAGCTTTGGTGAGTCAGTACACTCAGAGTCAAGTATATAAGGGGTATCGCAAAGCATACGCATGCATGCAAGCCATTTTTGTAATTTTTTCCACTCTTCTTTACGCAATGGTCGTCGTTTTGCCATTGCCATAAGTCGTGCTACGCGAGAATTGTATTCGTTGTAACGAAGCTCCTGCTCAGCTGTCATAGCAACAAAATAATTCTTGTCCGTACGTCCAGGCAGATTTCCTTCAACTTCATTTTTAAGACGACGCAACATGACTGGCCGTAAACGTCGATGGAGCTGGTCAAGATTTTTATAACCTGCTGCTTGTCCTTTTTCGTCCAGTTGATAAAAATCACGATTAAAACGAAACAAGGACCCAAAAACATGGGGATCAAGAAATTGAACGATGGAATAAATCTCATCGATCCGGTTTTCTAGTGGTGTTCCCGTTAGTACAAATGCGTAGCGACTTTTTAACTGTTTAACCGCGTTGGCGGTTTTAGTCTGCCAGTTTTTTATGCGCTGCGCTTCATCCAAGATGATAACATCAGGTGCGAGCTGCTGCTGAATGTCATCTAGGTCAAAAAGAACTTGCTCATAGTTTGCCAGGTAGAAAAATGCTGGTTGACGATATTGTTTAAGACGATTAGCTCGACTGCCTTGTATGATTAGTGAAGCAAGGTTGGTAAATTTGTTAATTTGCTCTTCCCACTCTGCCTTGAGTGACGCGGGTGCAATCACTAAAACGCGTTCAATATTTTTCGACCGCCTTAACAGCTCGCACGCAGCGATAGCTTGCACTGTTTTCCCCAATCCCATTTCATCCGCTAATAAAGCGCGTTCGGTAAAAGCAAGATGCTTCATTCCCTCTTGCTGGTAAGAATAAAGAGGAACGTTGACCACATCCAGGCTCCGTTTACCTGTAGCAACATCTTTTTCGAATGCAATACGCTGCTTCAGTTTTTGTTCCTGAGTTAAACGTCGTACTAACCAAGGTTCGATTTGCACCGACATTCTTAGTTTGTCACGGATCAATTTGGGTGCTTCATTAACTTTACGCCTCAGCGCAGGTATTGCACTTGTGGCTTCATTGAGCAAGGTGTTATCGGCTGAAAAATAGGGCTCTAACAGCTTGCGAATTTTGCTGCCTGGGCGACTACGTAGTGGCCAAAGAATATGTACTTGGTCATCGCGACAATCGACAAATATCTCTACCAAAGGACTGTTTTCATTTGCTGCTATTTGAAATTGACGTTTGCGCCTCTTCGATAATTTATGCAAGACAGCTTCAATATGTTTGCATGTTCCAAGTTGGTTAACAGCATGATCGGGGCAACCGCAGGTATTGATGGGTTCTTGCAGTGAACGAATTTCGACCTCATAACTACTTGCTGATTCAGAGCGCACGAGATAGCTTCCATAAAAAGAATGAATCGTTGTCCGCGCTTCCATTGTAAAAGACTCAGTTGCACCGCGATGACGGCGGCGCTCAATTTCATCTTGATCACTTGTTCGCCAGCCTTCAAATGTCGGCGCTTTTGGTTTTTTTGTTGAGTGTTTTTTATGTGGTTTCTTTTTCATAGTCGTTGTCATAATATTTCGATACTGCCTGTTTGATTAGTTAAGGCATTATCTATTAAGTGGTTCAGGAAAATAAACTCTTAGCCTAAAAAATTATGGCTTCTCCTTGCAACGTACTGGGATATGGGGCTTGGAGCCCAATGGTTCTAAAGGTGCGCTAAGGGAAATTATACCTGCTTTTAAATCTAATGATATCCCAAACAGTCGGTTGAAACTCAATCAGTTTCAACCGGATGATAAGTGGTTTATAATTCATCAATGTCTACCCCAATTTTAACCACTAAATTATACATCCCTGCAGTGCGGTCTAAAGTGGTGCGCCGTCCGCGTCTGATTGAGCGACTAAATGCAGGGTTACATCGTAAATTAACCATAATCTCAGCACCTGCTGGTTTTGGTAAGACTACGTTGGTTAGTGATTGGGTCGGCAGTTGTGGGCGACCGGTAGCCTGGCTTTCGCTGGATGAAGCGGACAATGACACCACGCGATTTCTGACGTACATTATCGTTGCTTTACAAACAATAAAGACGAATATTGGTGAAGTTATATTGGCTGCCTTACAATCCCCTCAACCGCCTCTAACCGAATCGATTATTACAGCCTTGCTGAATGAAATCTCCGCGAGCACTGACAATTTTGCCCTCGTACTAGATGATTATCACGTCATTGATACCAATCCGGTTAACGATCTTCTCAGCTTTATACTCGACCACCTGCCACCACAGTTACATCTGGTGATCACCACCCGTGAGGACCCAAGTCTTCCCTTGGCCCGGTTACGTGCTCGGGGCCAGTTAACCGAATTACGTGCCGCAGACTTGCGTTTTACCGCCGCCGAAGCCGCCAAATTTCTCAACGAGGTGATGAATTTAAACCTTTCAGCTGAAGATATTGACGCGCTGGAAACCCGTACCGAAGGTTGGATTGCAGGATTGCAATTAGCGGCGATATCCATGCAAGGACATAAAGATACCAGCAGCTTCATCAGCTCTTTCACCGGTAGCCACCGTTTTGTACTGGATTATTTACTTGAAGAAGTCCTGCATCAGCAGCCTGAAAGCGTTAAGACTTTTTTGTTGCGTACATCGATACTTGAGCGACTTTGTTCCTCCCTTTGTGAGGCAGTAATGCACGATTCTTCAAATAACGGGCAAGAAATGCTGGAGCACCTCGAAAACCTTAATCTCTTTTTGATTCCGCTGGATGACAAACGCCAATGGTATCGTTATCACCATCTGTTTGCCGATGTTCTCCAGGCGCAATCCAATCAATCTTCTGATTTGCATAAGCGGGCAAGCGAGTGGTTCGCGCAGAATAATATGCCGTCTGATGCGATTCGACATGCCTTTGCCGCCGAGGATTTTGGACGAGCAGCGAGTTTGATTGAACGGGCATGGCCGGCAATTCACCGGAGTTTTTTTCAAAGCCCCGTTTTTCTCAGCTGGGTAAAGTCGCTGCCCGACGAGTTAGTTCGCGCCAGGCCGGTACTTAGTACGGGTTATGCCTGGGCGCTATTGGACATTGGAGAACTAGAAGCCGCCGAAGAAAAACTAAGAGATGCTGAAATCTGGCTGGACAAGCAACAGCGGCAACCCAGCGAAATGATCGTCGAAGATGAGGCGGAATTTGATAAGCTTCCAGCAACCATTGCTATAGCACGTGCCTATTTTTCTCAGGCATTTGGCAATGTGCCTGAAACTATGATGCAAGCAAGTCTGGCGCTATCTCTCTTACCTGAGTCCGATCATCTTTCACGCGGGCCTGCGTCTGCACTGTTGGGGCTGGCTTACTGGAGCATAGGTGAGCTGGATGAGGCCCACAAGTCATTAGCCGAAGGAATGGCGAGTTTGCACAAAGCAGGGAATATTGCTTTTGCAATCAGTGGCACATATGGTCTGGCTGATATAAGAGTGGTGCAAGGTCGTCTTCGTGATGCAGTACATACTTATGAACAGTCATTGAAATTGGCGAAACAACATGGCGAACCGGTGTTGCAGGGAACGTCGGATCTGTATTTGGGCTTGAGTGAGCTGTATCGTGAATTGGGCGATCTGCAAGCAGCCAATCAATATTTGGAACAAAGTGAGCAGTTAGGAGAGCAAGCTGGTTTGTCCAATTGGCCTTACCGTTTTCGCCTTGGTCAGGCTCGACTAAAACAAACTCAGGGAGAACTGGACAGCGCGCTTAACATACTTCACGAAGCGGAGCAGTATTATTTTAGAGGACCGCTGCCTGATGTGCAAAGCATTGCAGCGCTGAAGGCACGCTTATGGATACGTCAGGGTAAATTGGAAAAGGCGTTCGCGTGGATACGTGATGGTAATCTTTCTGCTGAAGATGATCTCAATTTTGTGAACGAGTTTGATCACATAACTTTGGCGAGAGTGCTCATCGCCCAGTATAAAAAAGATCAGGATGACGATGTCATTCAAGAGGCAATGAAATTTCTCCAACGCATATTGAAAGCTACACAAGATGGTGGCAGAACAGGAAGTGTGATTGAGATTTTTATACTGCAGGCTCTGGCAAATCAGGCACAAGGCAACATCTCTGATGCGCTTGATTCTCTGCAACAAGCTTTGACGCTGGCGGAACCCGAGGGTTACGTGCGAATCTTTGTCGATGAAGGCAATGCTATGTCTCATCTTTTGTCGACAGCTGAGACTCATGGAATGATGCCGAGTTATGTTCGAATGTTACTAATCGCGTTTGAGTTTGATGAACACAAAAAGATAACTTACAGCACTGCTGAGCCATCACTAACAAAATCACTTATCGAACCACTCAGCAAACGTGAGCTAAAAGTTCTACAACTCATTGCGCAAGGACTCTCCAATCGTGAGATCGGCGAAAAACTATTTCTCGCTCTGGACACCGTTAAGGGACACAACCGCAGAATTTTCAGCAAACTACAGGTTAAAAGTCGTACCGAAGCGATAGCAAAAGCTAGATCCCTCAATATTCTCTCCTCCCTCTCTATATAAATTGAAATCGTAATTAGCCCGTTTAGTTACCCAACGTAGTTGGTGTTATTTGCTCACAATCGGACTTTAAAGTTGTATAGTGCCACCTTCCAGCGCCCGTGATGGCAAAACCTTACCGAGAGACGCCGTGAATACGTCCATGTAGGCTTGACGGCAGCATCCATGCTGCCAACACTCTCGATAAGGCCTTGCCACCACGAGCGCTGATTACGATAAATAGTTTGAGCTCCGATTGTGAGTTATTAAAACGAATATTGACTGTTCAGATTGCCTAAAAACAACACCCCAAAACAACACTTAAGTGTCTACTCATTAACACCGTGCAGGACTCATACTGTATACACATTGAGTTAACCTCTACAGGTACTGGGAAATGTCAAACACATTCAATCACAAAACGGATACAAGTCCCATAATCTATCAAATCAGGATTAAGGGTCATCTGGGTAATCCATGGAAAGAATGGTTTGCCGGCTTAAATATCACTCTGGAAGACAACGGTGACACCCTATTAACCGGAGCATTGATCGATCAGGCTGCATTACATGGATTGTTAAGAAAAATTCGTGATCTAGGTTTGCCATTGCTCTCAGTCATTCGTGTAAATCCCAACCTGAAAGGTTTATCCGAGCATGGTCTAAATGATGATCTTAGTTTAAATAAAAGTTGTTACCTTGAAAATGAAATAGCTAAAATATTTTTAAAACAAACTCGAAAGGATACCAAAATGAAAGCCATTATATGCACAAAATACGGATCACCAGATGTTCTTCAACTCAACGAGGTGGAAAAACCGACTCCCAAAGACAATGAAGTACTGATACGAGTACATGCGGCATCAGTGACGGCAGCGGACGGCATGATGCGAAAGGGAACCCCGTTTATTGGCAGGTTTTTTGTTGGACTTATGAAACCAAAGAACCCTATACCAGGGGCTGGGTTCGCCGGAGAAATTGAGGGAGTTGGCAAAGATGTAAAGCTATTTAAAGCAGGCGATCAAGTTTTTGGAGAATCTACCTCAACCTTTGGAACTTATGCTGAGTTTCTCTGTTTGCCTGAAGACGGGCTGCTGCTGACAAAACCGTCCAATATGATTTATGAGGAAGCTGCTTGCGTCTGTGATGGGCCAATAACAT
This sequence comes from uncultured Ectothiorhodospiraceae bacterium, assembly GCA_945787125.1. Lineage (GTDB taxonomy): Bacteria > Pseudomonadota > Gammaproteobacteria > S012-40 > S012-40 > CALZHW01. The sequence continues at coordinate 1,002 of CALZHW010000178.1, read as the reverse complement.
CATTAAATTTTCTTAGCGATGTGACAAAAACTCAGCGCGGACAAAGTGTGCTGATTAATGCCGCTTCTGGCAGTTTAGGTACCGCTGCGGTACAGCTTGCCAAGCACTTTGGGGTGGAAGTTACGGGGGTATGTAGTACCACGAATTTGGCAATGGTAAAGTCGCTCGGTGCCGACAAAGTTATTGATTACACGACAATCAATTTCACCAAGACCGGTCACACTTACGATATTATTTTTGACACAATAGGCAAGAGTTCGTTTTCACATTGTAAAGGCGCACTAACACAAAAAGGCATCTACCTTTCACCGGTCCTTAACCTGCCACTTCTTCTCCTGATGATATGGACTTCAAAGATCGGCAGTAAGAAAGCAAAGTTTTCGGCCACAGGCTTACGACCCGTTGCAGAGCTTCGTATACTTTTGAAAGAACTTAAGGTACTTATTGAAGCAGGAAAAATAAAGTTAGTCATTGATAGATGCTATCCGTTAGAACAAACAGCCGAGGCTCATAGTTATGTTGAAAAAGGGCATAAAAAAGGTAATGTTGTCATAACAATGGAATAAATAGGACAGAATTTCTTTTATTATGAAAGTGGGTAATTACGTCAAATTGGAATGAGATTTGGTGTGATAGTGCGGGATACATATATAGTTATATGCAAAATCACGTTAAAACAAGTACTTATAAACTTGAAATATAAAAAAAATTGACATTTGAGTCGTGTGTATTACAATAAGTAATACACACGACTTTGGAGAGATTAATGATTACTCTTAGGCTTGATTCAAAACTAGAAAAAACCATCAATACTGTTGCTCATCAATTGGGAGTCAGCAAATCAGAACTGATACGAACAAGCATTATAGAATATATTGATAGGCTAGATAAGCCAACCCCATGGGAGTTAGGTGGTGATATTTTCGGAAGATACGCAAGTGGACAAAATAATTTATCAAAAGATAGGAAGTCAATTCTTAAAGAGAAAATAAGAGCTAAAAG
>CALZHW010000177.1 GCA_945787125.1 uncultured Ectothiorhodospiraceae bacterium | reverse complement strand
ACGAGTCGCAGAGTTGTTCAAGCTGCATCGTGTAATGATCAATTTCTGATATATTGTTGAAGAATTTGCGCATGTGGGTATTTTAACCGGTATCGGCAAATACGCATAAAATATTATTTTTGAAATTTCCAGGAAAATATTACTTGGTCAAATTGTCGTTATAACAAAGGATGTTTGTTTGATGAGAAAAAAGTTGGAAAAGGGGTGACTGTATGGTGGTAAATTGGGAAACTACATTACCAAGCTTTGATTGGGGATGCACTTCTTCATAAAGTGTGATGGTTCGCCCGCCGACAGGAAGAGCCGCTCGCAGCAATTGCCAACTCTGGTCGGCGCATAGCGGGGACCAGTCAATTAAAATAATCGGTTCTGGCAATCCCGCAACCAGTCGCTGAGTGAGAACGGTATAAATACTATGACGCTCTTTGTAAAGGTGTGGATTTGATATGAGTCGATCCATCTGTTTGATCTTATGTTTTGGGTAAACGTTGTCGGCAAGATAGCGACCCAGTGATGTGATTTGTGCTTTTGCGCCTTGAGTCAACGCATGGACGGCGGCCATGAGAGTATTGAGACGTATCGCGTGGATTGAAACAGATTTAGCGAGTAACTTGTGAAGTACCGAGAGTGTGTGCATTTCATCCTCCGAAAAGTAATATGTTCAGAGGGAAAAATTCGATGCGCACTTCGTTTTAGTTAAACTATACACCCTAATTCGTTGAAATTGAATAGAATTTTGTGGGAATATCTCAGGGTCAAGTCTTTTTCTGTACGCGCTTAATCTAATTGATGAGTTGTTGTCATGCTTAGCTGAAATCGTGAGTGGGTTTACCCTGTGGACCTTAGATGTTTATCAAATATTTGGGGAAATATTACAATATCGAGGCACAGGCCGCGTTAAGGAGCTCCTAGGTTAATGTCTTAAATTCAATTTTGAGATAAACTTATCTGCAAATATCTTGTTAAAATCCCCTTTAACAAGATAAAGGAATTTATCACTATCGTCATAAATATATATTGAATTAGTAATAATAGATTCGTTTATTATGGAAACTGCTCTAAACTTATTTTTTTTGTATTTTGAGATAATCGAAGTATTAGAAATTTCGAAGGCCGGTCTAATTTTCGAAAATTGAATGTCTTTACAATCACGATCAATAAGATGCTTAAAGAAAGTTGGTAATGGCATATTTAGTTTTCTGGGAACATCTAAAAGGGCAAGTGAAACAGGAAGTTTGGAAAATGAGTACTCATGATTATTAACTTCGACATGAAGTGTCGTATTATCACCGCCAATGATATTTAATTTCTTTATACTATTTCTATCTATACAATAAGAATAGTCAACCAATAAAATCTCAATTTCATTATCTTCACATTGTGCAGAATTGACTTCACTTGCCACTGTGACTTGGGATAACACTAAAAATGCAAGTACAATATTTACTAGGTAATATTTCATATTACAACCCCAGTGAAGCCAGTTCTAAAGGTGTTTTATATTGCAAAATTCGAACTCTTGCGCAAGTAAACGATTGAGTATCTTTAAAGCTTTCAATTGTACTCCGTGTTAAGTTTTTTGCTAACCATGAAATGGTCGCTCCTGTTAATGTTGGATGAGGAACCCATTTAAAAGCCATTGAGCAGCTATTTATGTCTGTAAGCAACTGCCCCAAAATCAGAGCAACTTTTTCATTAACTTCACCATCGAAAGTGGCTTTAATACCTGCGCCTTTGTAAAGCGCATTAATTGCATCTCTAATGGTATCTTTATCTTCCAAAGCTAAATCCTCAATTAAATATTGATAGTCCAAGAAAATATAACGTTTACATAATTCCAGTCATTGAAAAATATGCCCGTGTTAGTGTTTTTATGGGGTGAAGTTTATTTATCGTACTAACCACAAAAAACTTTATTGTTACTGCCGGCATTTTGCACAAAATAGGATCAGTTCTTGTATTATCGTATACGCCCGCGTATCACTCGTCCTCGAATAATGCGATGAACACTATTCAACGCTGAAATACACGGCCTCATTAAAGCGCGGAGAACAGATTGCCAAAAAGATTAAATCGCCGTCACCGATATTGCTTATTCTTTGATGAGCTTGCGGAGGGATAATTACCACGTCACCGACATTAACCACCTGCGGTTCATTGTCTGCCACTTCTACTCGACCAACACCTTCCAGTATTACGTAACGCTCAGTGACACCTTGTAGATAATGCCATTTAGTTGTTTTTCCTGGCTCAACACGCGCTCTTGCGATTGATACTTCAGGATCATTGGATGTGTTCGATAATTCAGTGATAAAACAACCTTCCGCAAAAAAATATTCACGGTTAACATCATATTTATGAATACCTGATTTCATTAATTTCCTCTAGCGCAAGCGCTTTGTTACGCACTATGATCATGCTCCAGCAGAATACTAAACGTTGGCAAAAAACGTCCCGGAATACTTGATGACTCCCTTTGCCCCGTTAGCTTAAATCCTGCTGCCAGATAAAACTTCTCTGCATTTGGCTCACTCTGAAGAGTCAGCGTGTCCCCACCAAGCTCAGCCGCGTATGTCATAGCGTGGGTCAATAATGATCTCCCGACTCCAGAGCCTATGTGCTTTGGTTCCACGAATAGCGCATCAAGTTCAAATGCCGACTCAGACAAATGTTCTAAGGCATAGAACCCCAAGATTTCATCCCGACGCTTTGTAACAACATAGTGAAACTGACTGTTTTCCAACTTGCTTGGCGAAACAGATAGTTCGTTCTTGCATGCAGCCATGAATTCCGCCGAATATCCCCAATACGCTTTTGAACGGATTGCAAGCTCGCTCAAAGCGTTTGCTTCATGTGGTTTTACATTTCTAATGAGTAAGGTTTCATTCATGCTGCCTTATTTTCCAATATAGTCCGAACATCATTGCTTAAAGAGTCCCAACGTTCATGTCTTGCGAAAGTCTCTACACAACTTGCCAGCCCCATGTTATTTTTTACGTTGGTTCGAATCTTTTAAATGCAACGGGTCAGCTCTTCATAATAATCAGAGGGCTGGTTGGTTTTTTTAGGGGTTCATCATCACAACTCACAATCGGAATTCAAATATTTTCCCGTAATCAGCACTCGTAGTGGTAAGGCTTTATCGAGAGTGTTGGCAGCAGGGATGCTGCCGTCAAGCCAACATGGACGTATTGACGGCGTCTCTCGGTAAGGTTTTGCCGCTACGGGTGCTGGAAGGTGGCACTATGCAATTTTGAACTCCGATTGTGAGTTGTGATGATACGCCTGAATTATTCTCAATTCTCACTTATTTTTTTGATGAAGCTAGCAAAACAAGCCGCATTTATATGCCCGTATAGTTCGCCGCAATGTAATGTCCGCTCAGACTATAGAACATATATAATGTTTGTTTGCTGACATCACCTACCTGATCGTTCTTGAACGATATCACCCACTCAGGCCCATTAGAAAAGGTTTTCTGTTCCACTTTGTCGGCTTTAACGCTTGCCCAGCTCTGCGCGATTTTTCCGGCTTCAATGAGTTTTTGAATTCGGTCTGTGGCCTTTTTTGCCGCGTCCTCACTGCTAATAGGTGCATGTGAGTGGCCTTGATCATGCTCATGGCCTGGCCCGGCAAAAGCGGGTGCAATGAACAGCAGTGATGAAAAAATGATAAGTACAATTACGTTACGCATTTCTTTCTCCTAAACAGTGTTTTAGTCAATTGAGTCGTGATGGTTTTGTTTGATAGCTTCTGCGGCCTCCGCCTCATTTATTTTTATATGATCATGCAGGTGGTTATCTGAACTGAAGCCAAACTCATCGGGGTTACTGGCATGCGAATAACCGTGCATTTGTGTTGAGAACAAAAATAAACCAGCGAATATTAAACTGTAGTTTGATAACCGGCTAAACTTCTCAAAACTCGCTGCTTTACGCCATCCCGCTAATAGAATCAGCATTATTGTTAATGCGCCGATCTGACCAAGTTCAATGCCGACATTAAATGATATGATATTCATCAGCAAGTTGTCTTCACTGAGTGGCAATTGTTGTAATCTGGTTGACAAGCCAAGCCCGTGAATAAGTCCCAGAGCGATGATCATGATCAATAAATTTGGCGGTTTTATTTCCAGGTATCGTTTAAAGCCGTTCAGGTTTGCAAACGCGATATAACACACGCTTAATGCAATGACAGCATCTATCAAGTAATAGTTCACTTGAATGCCGTTTACGGTAGCAAGAATAAGCGTAACGCTATGCCCCAGAGTAAAAGCCGTAATGTATTTAATAATATCGCTAAATTTGGTGAGCAAAAAGATGATGCCAAACACAAATAATAGATGGTCGTAACCGGAAAGCATATGAGTAGCGCCAATCCACAGATAGCGCAAGTTTCCACCTTCGATGATCGATAGCTTTTCCGCCTCTGACATGCCATGCGCTAAAATTTGACTTGATAAAAGTACCGTAAACAAAATCAAAAGCCATCGTGACAGTTTGATGGTCGATAACATAAGAGCCTCTTGATGATTTAAAATTTAAACGAGAAATGAAAGTGAGGTTTGCGGCGATCCAGGTAAATAAATGGTGGATATAGCCAGTGAGCCTTCTTTGCTGTTAATTGGCGCTGAAGTTTCTTACTCTATGTAGCGGCATAGGCGTGGCGTTTTTAAAGAGGTTTTTCAGGATTGATCCGCCGCAACCAGGTGCATTTTTTTAGGCATGGGCTGTTGCTGAAAGTGACTTAGATAGCGTTCAATTTCCTGATTAATTTGTTTCAGCGTTCTATATTCCACCAATTGAACCAAGTGCGGAAACTCGGCTTTTAATTGAAGTATATTCGAGGTATTGATTGTACTGAGGGTTTTTTCCTCATTAAGAAAACCCAGAATCGGTTTGTTTGCATAAATAAAACGCATAACATTAACGCCAGAGCCAAAGCCAGCTTCATCAAAGCAATAAATAGCAACTTGTGCTTGTCGTTGAAACATTAAATCACGTTCCAGCATAAAGCGGGTTGCCATTTCTTCTTTCGCCATACTGCGTTTGTGCATCGCACGGTATTCCGGCCAGTCGATGTCATAATATTCGATCGGGTCACAAACAATGCGCGCCAATTGCTCAGTCGATTTTTTTGGGAACTGTTTGCGATAATAACTGAAGCGGGTATCATAACCGACTCCGGTGGACTCTAACATGCTGATTACGCTGGTTTTAAACGACCAGGTAATATCGGTCGCATGCAAACCTTTTCCACTAACGTAACATGGAATCATCAATAACCCCTTGTTTTGAAAATCATAAAAGTATGAAAACACGTTTTGAGTGCAGCATCAATACGTTTCTTTAGCAAAATTGTCCTTGTTTGGCCAATTGGCATTGACGACAAAACCACGCGATAGCTCCTGCCATTCTCCCATGTTGTGCATAACTTCTGCCAGGAGCAAAGGGTAGTTATGCTGCGCAAAATGTGTCAGCACAAATTGTTGAATTTCTTCATAGTTTAGTAATTGCTCGGTTGCTGCCTGATTAACACTCAACCAATACGGTTTTTTCATGAGCAGCCAATAACTCGAGTTGGTCTGTTTTGGTATGGCTAAATCTTTGACACTCGTCCACCAGCCTTTTTGGTGTTTTCCCGAGACGTGATCAAATAATGAGCCTCGCTCGGCAGATTTATCCGTCAAACCCGACGGATAAAATAAATAACCTTTCAATAATGCTTTGGCGCAAATAGGTGCAATAAACACGCGGCTATCAAAATGTGCCTGTGCTAGCGCAGTAGCGCTCAGTGGTAATTGCTTGTCCACTAGTTTGAGATGTTTTTTGTGGAAGCTGTCGTTCGCGTTGGGTCCTACGAGCTGTGCCTCGCCGTCAGCAGGCTGGTACAGCAGGTAGTATTTTATCGCGACTTCCCAATGGTAGGAGCGATCACTTACTCGATCATTGAATAAAAAATCCAATTCGCCGATTGAACGTTTATTATCATAGATTCGAATGTGCTGCTGAATATCATGGTAGTCTGGATTCAATTGTAGCCATAACAAGACCAATCGTTCAAAATAATCACCCACCCGAGGTCTTGTATGACTAAAAAAGCGATCAAACAGCATGCTGTGCTGTGCTAGACACGTTGAATCATTGATTGATTTTTCAATGGCCGCATATTGGCTGCCACAATAGCTATCCGAGATGAAATTCTGTGCTGTTTTGACTAAGCTTGGGCTTTTAATCGCCCAAGCCAGATCTTGGCCAATTTGGTGTAGTAATGTGGCATTTTTTGTTAAACTCATCATTTTACTGCGTAGTCACCAATGTTTAGCATTTCAGTCATTATTCCAAGTTATAATCGACTACATACCTTGCCGCGAGCCATTGATTCAGTATTGAATCAGTCTGTCCCGGTGCATGAGCTTATCGTGGTCGATGATGGCTCCACCGACGGTACGGTTGAATATATAAAGCAACATTATTCAACAATTCGCTTGATTTCACAATCTCAACGCGGGGTCAGTGCTGCAAGAAATGTGGGAATAGCGTCAGCAAAAGGACAGTGGATCGCCTTGCTGGATTCTGATGACGAGTGGTTGCCGGATAAAATCGCGAAGCAGCAACAAAAACTTCAACAACTGCCTGATTCAAAGATTTGTCATACCGAAGAAATCTGGGTGCGAAATGGTAAAAGAGTGAATGCCATGCAAAAGCATAAAAAAACGGGTGGATGGATTTATGAAAACTGTTTGCCTTTATGTGCAATGTCACCCTCATCAATCGTTTTTCATTGTTCTGTATTGCAAGCAGTCGGCCTTTTTGATGAGGCATTACCCGCGTGCGAAGATTATGATTTGTGGTTGCGAATCTGCAATCAATTCCCCGTGATCTTTATAGAAGAGCCCTGCATTATTAAATACGGCGGGCATGAGGATCAGTTGTCGCGACAGTATTGGGGAATGGATCGCTTTCGAATTACAGCGTTAGATAAGATATTGCAGAGTCCAGCATTGCAAGCAAGCAACCGGCCATTGACATTAGCGATGCTGCAGAAAAAAATTACGGTATACATAAAAGGCGCAGAAAAACGCCAAAAAACGGCGGAAGTGACGGAGTATCGAAAACTATTATCGCGTTATGGGCTAAATGAATCATGATCTATGTCGCCTGTGCTCT
>CALZHW010000176.1 GCA_945787125.1 uncultured Ectothiorhodospiraceae bacterium | reverse complement strand
TTTCGATTGCCAAATAGTTGTATTTTGGTGAACTCCCGGCTCTGCCGGGAGTTCACAACGTATGATTTCCAGGATTGTAAGAAAGTCTCTGGTCCAGTGAACCGCTCAAAGTTCGATAGACAGGAGGTGAGAGCTTTGAGAAACAGCTTCCCCGCCTTATTTTTAATGGTTGTGTCAAATTAAAACTACACGCAAGAAATTTTTTATTCATTCGCTCAGCAATCGGATTTTCTCCCAAATTAGGTGGTCAATCACTTCAAAGGAGGTCTACTTCTTCTGGGCGCTCAACCCGAAAAGGGAACCCTTGTTAAACTGTTCAAGATCCCCTTGCCGGTAAATACTTTTTCGACGGGTTGTTTGGATGTTGTCTGAAATTGGAATGAACGATTTTTAAGTGGTTATGCAAAGGTCTCTTACCGTCAGGCGCTGTTTGCCGCCCTTCATCAATCCGTTCCAGTGGCCAATTAAAACTTACTGAGCTTGATGAATCTGACTTTCCGTAAATGTCAATGATGGTGCCATTACAGCAAGCTGTAATGGCACCATCATTGACACACAATTATAATTCTGACATATTAACTTTCAAGAAAAAGAAAGTAAATATACCTTCTATGATAAAAGAAGTATTATACACGGCAAAATATCATTATCCTGGGGTTTCTCCGAGAGCAGTTAAGAAGAAATTTGTATTTTTGTATAAGGCGGCTTTGTATAAAAAATGCTTGGGTTTCTATTATAGACGCATGGTGGCCTTATCCAAATATCGTTCTATAGCGCTTAGACCTAATATGCTTGGTTTTCTTGAGTGGCCAAATATATGCAATACATGGAGTATTGAGAAACGATTTGATGTAGTTGCCACACATTACGAACTGATGGACACAACATATTCTCCTTTGAATTATTTCGTATTAGACGAGCCCCTGATAATAGCCGATTTAAGTTTTATTGCTGATGGTGTGAGATTGCTAATCGACCGACCCCCGTGGTTCGTTCGAGAAGGTCAGTTGGTCTTAAATCTTTTTGATCGTGATCTAAGGGTTGTCTCTCTTGCATTCACCTTGGGAAAAGATCATGATGGTTTAATGATAATGGTGGGTGCCATACAAGGGATTCATAATGGAATACCGAAAGATGATTCCTTACTGATATTTAAGCAAATGACTAAACTGTTTGATGGACTAAGACCTAGATCATTATTGCTTGAGGTCTTAAGGATTATCGCAAGAATTCTTGGCGCAAATAAAATCCTTGCTGTGGCTGATGAAAACAGGCATCATCGCCATCCATACTTTAGTAAACATCAAGAGGTTAAATTCAGAACCAACTATAATGAAATATGGAAAGAACACGGTGGAATCCAAAATATTAGTAGAGAATTTTATGTCCTTCCAATCGTCTCGGCAAGAAAGGCCGAATCAGAAATATCATCAAAAAAGCGAGCCATGTACAGACGCCGTTACCAAAAGCTTGATACAATTGAAACCTTGATTAGAAGGTACACCTGTTAACAAGATCATGTAACCGTTTTTATGGATTATATAAAAATCATCAATCAATTGTTTTCCTTTGCACTTTATGTTCTGAAAATCGGTTTGTATTACAAAAAAAATTGAATTGGGTCCAGGCGGAAGCAGAATCATGACTCCGACCGCCTTCAATTACTTCAAGATCGTGAGTACTGGCCCAGGTTTTTCGCAATACGTTTTTAAATTAGGGAAAATAAGGACTATAGGTCTACGGATGTTGTCGCTGGTTCCGACATGGCATTTGTTTCGGCGACTGGTGAAACTTCCACGGCGCGTGATCAAGGATCTCGCTACACGCACATGGCAGATCGCGCCGTCGGAAACTACTACTTTACCACTAGCATTTTTTTTGCCAGGGCAGCTCGAAAGAGTGACCGCCTATGAATTCGCGAGTGACGACTATTATCGGGAAATGTATGGTGGGCGTGAGATCAATCATGCTCCGACGATGGGATATTTGATTGAACAAGCATTGCTTGTGAATGGCGTTCTCTATAAAAAAGACGCGAGCACTTTCTTGGCAACGCACCGTAGCCGTGTTCCACCAGTCGTAATCAACCGTGAGATCGAACGAGGCGCCCTATACGCCACACCCGGAGGTATTCGCTATTTTGGGCAGTAGGCTCATTGACGATTGTGTGACCTACTCTATGGCATGCAACGAAGGTATCCCGATTACCGTCGCGCAACAAGTCAGTGCTCATGTTGTCCAGTATGAACATTTATTAGATATGGCCCCCTGTCGCGTTAGTGGTGCCTTTTTCCGGGAGTTGATTATATTCGACGACTATGGACAAAATCGGCATAAAAGATGCCGTTTCAGTTCCCTCAGAGAGAAACTTTCGAAACACATCGACATTACACCTCATGAGGGAGTTTTTGTCCTCCGCGGAAATAGCGGAACGCGGCGAGTGCTCCGTAACGAAATCGAAATAGCTGAGCGCCTCAAAGCGACCCGTGGATTTCGAATCGTCGATCCAATGACAAGCAGCGTTACAGATATATTATCGGCTTGTTTCGGGGCACAAATGGCCGTCGGTGTTGAGGGAAGTCATCTGATCCATGCAGTTATGACCCTCAGGCCTGGCTCTTCTCTTTTGACCTTAATGCCACCTTTCCGGTTTTGCACTGTGCTCAAAGATGTTGCAGACCGCGAGGGGCTGAAGTTCGGTTTTGTTGTAGGTCGACCAATCGAAAACGATTTTATTGTTGATCCGGAAGAGGTGGAACGAACTATCGATCTAATTTTGGCGGCACACCCAGAGTGAGTTGCTTTTGAGAGGCAAACGAGAAGATCTTGTTTTTTGGCTCAAGCTGGAAGCCTCTCAGGAGTTGATTTGCTGCTATCAATAATCGAGTTTGAATTTGTTCTGAGAGGTTTGAAAAATAGAGATCTTTGGATTAAAGGTCAAATTTTGATAGGCTTCAATTGTTTAACAATTGCGGTTTAAAAAAGTAGCTATCCACATATTTATAATGATAGACGAAATATTGTGAGGAAAACGTAAAATGTTTAAATCACTAAGAAACAAACTATATCTGGGACTTATTTACCAAATTTCTGATTATTGTAGAAAGAGAAGAAGCATACTTTTTAAAGAAATAATGAAGATAAAGAAAGAAATGAAAATTCTAGACTTAGGTGGGCAACCAAAAATATGGAATAATATTGATTTACCATTGGATATTACTTGTTTGAATTTGGCTGGAATTGCAGAATCAACTCATAAGAGCCACCACAAGTTTACATATGTGGTAGGAGATGCCTGCAGAATGCCAGAGTTCTCTCCTGGCCAATTTGATATAGTGTTCAGTAACAGCGTCATTGAGCATGTAGGGAGTCTCGAAAAAAGAATTATGTTTGCAAGTGAAGTAAAAAGGTTATGTGAAAATTACTGGATACAGACGCCATATAAATATTATCCAATCGAACCTCATTGTAGAATGCCCTTTTGGTGGCTATATCCGGAGGCTTTACGTTCTAAATTTATTGAACGATGGCGTAAAAAACTACCAGTATTTGCTGAAGCGGTAAATTCAACAAATGTTGTAACTGTTAGAGAAATGAAAGAATTATTTCCTGATTCAACTTTAATAAAAGAATGGGTTGTTTTACCCAAATCGATAATAGTTTATTCTCGCACATAACAATCACTGAATGGCTTTTTGGTTGGATTGTACTAAGATTTCGCTCCCATGTTAACCCGGCGCGCCGGGATCCCGAACACGGAGGTGTTTGGGGCCACGTCACGAACGACAACGGAGTTCGCCCCCACAACGCTGTCATGACCGACGGTGACCTCACCCAAAATGCAGACTCCGGCACCGATATCGACTCTATCTTCGATGACAGGTTTCTTAGTGGTATCGGTATCGCTCCTATTAAGCACGCCAAAGGTCGTACCATGACGAATATGGACATCATCGCCAATGGACTGAGCCCCCAACACCATACCTCCGTGGTGCCATATCCTCACTCGTCTTCCCAACTTCACCGTATAAGTGAGACTTATTCCCCAAAACCAATCAATCCATGTAAAGGATAGCCGATATAAGACCGTACACGGAACACGTAGCACCTTAAGACGAATACCCATCCTCCAATTCCCAAACCGATGGACTGCCACAGCCCAAAACCCTGGTTCCAGAAGGTTCTTGTCATGGGTTCGGAAGTCCTCTGCCAAAAGTTTGAGAAAGCTGATATCAGACGGATTTCCGTTCACCGATCCTAATGGGGGAGGCTTTGAACCATTTATTTCTTTATCGCCATCTTTTAAATATCTCAAGACTATATTTTTTCCTCCCTGATCTAGAGTCTCTTGTTTTTTGAGAATCACGTCGTTAATCCGGTCCATATATCTCGGGATTCGTATTCACGAAGAGCTGGGCTCTTGCTCCCGATCTTTTCCCGGAAAAACGAGATACAACGTCCTGCAGTCCAGAGGATATTAGCAACTATAAATCCATGCATTCCGTAATGTTTCTTGAAGTAGTTCGCGCGAGCCTCGTAGTAGTACTTTGGCGGCCGTCGTCTCAAATTCGATATTTTAGTGACGCCAGAACTCCCACCCAGGAGATGAACAACCCGTGCCTCCGGCCAATAAAGGATTCCCCATCCCTTGGTCCGCGCCCGTCGGCAATAGTCGATATCCTCGAAGTACATGAAGAAGCTCTCATCGAGCAGTCCGACTTGGTCAATGACTTCTTTGCGGATAACAACGCAGGCAAAGCCAACCCACTGAGGCTCAAAGGGTTTGTTGCCTGGTTTCATAACGACATCAAACTTACGCAACAATGAAGAAATCGGCCTGGTACCAGCAGAACGCATAAACTCCCAAACAGGCGTCACATAGCGAAACGTGTTCTGTTCGATATCACCATCAACATTTTCCAAACCCGGGGCGACCAATCCAACACCAGGATTTTGCTTCAAAGCCTTATAAAGAGCCCTATAGGCGCCAGGACGAATAATCGTGTCGCTATTGAGCAAGACGTAGACCTCTGCTTCAACTGCGCGAATACCTATGTTGTTTCCAGCGGCAAAACCACCATTGACCTCAGAGGGTATCAACCGACACCAACCTCCCCAGTTATTCTGGGTGATGCTGTCCTCGATTTTCTCGCATGACCCATCACCTGAGTTGTTGTCCACAACAAGAACGAGAACACCATCTTCGATCTCGCCCTCCATCGACGCCAAGCAGTCGATTGTCAACTCGGGAGTCTTGTAGTTCAGAATAATGACTGCGATTTTGGTGTCCATGGCTACCCCATAAAATTTCTGTGTGGTGATAATGATAGGAATTTGCCTATGTAATTAATCATAGATGAGATTATAATTTTGTGTCAAGGCTGTCAATCCTAGGACTTTACCCATTCCAGACCAAACAGATGGTACATCAGATCGGTATTAAATTGCGACAATAAATCCACAAATTTTCGGGGGAACTTTGTACCAACATGGGCAAGGTCTCCTCACAATTTGTATCGACGCTCGAAAACCAATTCTCTCCTGAAAGGAGATTGATTTATGGTATAATTATAGTCACTCTGTGCTGCTAAAAGAGAGTAATCGGTTTATTCTAAATAATCAGGAAGTTTCAATACATAATATGTGGTTATCAACACCTACGGCAAATATTGCAATAACCTCGCCTACCGGCGACTAACCGCCCTCGCCTTGCTCTCCATGGCGGGCAGCGGATGCCGTCTGCGTTTTGATTTGTCGAAAAATCGTGCCCATGTCGGTAAATTCGATATCAGACATCCGAATTAGTGCATCGATAAAACCAGTCAAGACTTCGAAATCCCTTTGAGTCTTGTAGGCGTTATGATGCAACATAATACCGATTCGGTTCGTATACATCCTTGCCGCACTGAACTCTTCTAGCAATTGATCAACAGAACCACGCACCGGACCGGCGTCATCAAGCGCGACTGATATAGAAAGTTCAAAAAGGCCGCTGTCGCTCCGCCAATTCCCGTGATATGAGATCCCTCTTCCTCGCACTGCCGTCAAATGCAACTTACGCCCAGCATGGTAAATCAATTGAGTTAGGCGCCGGGGATAAAATGAGGCGGATAAGATTTCGAATCCCAATTGCTCGAGTGCGCGCAGTGTATTCCGATCATAGCTGTGCTGCGGCGGTGTGAACACAAGGGGATCAAAATCCTCTTGCAGGAAATTAGCCAGCAGTTCACGCCCGAGGCGGATAGTCTCGAGCTGATCATCGAAGCTGCGCCCACCGACAAACTCACTCCAATGGTGCTTACCGTGAATGAACTGTTCATGCCTGTAACCGTGCTGATTGAGGTGGATCATGTTTGGATGGCGAGCGCGCAAATTGCGGATATGACCAACACATTCATTTGTCAGGAAAGTCGGTACGACCTGATAGTTGACGGGGATATGCCTTTCCAGGAACAGTGAAGCGACCTTCTGCAGCGCTTCGTTCCAATCACCAAGATCGTCATCTCTGAAAAAGACTTCGGGCATGATACTCCGCCACCGAGCAAACCGTTGGCTAATTCCTTTGTAGCCGCCTTGTTACGGCTGGCTGGATGATACGTTTATATGAAACTTCAGATATAAAATTAAGTGTTATAAATTTGACCAACATTGTAGTGCTTGGAACAGGAAAACATGATGGTGATCGCGATCTATTCAGCTCATTACCATGCGTACCAGTTGCATGACTCATCTGAGGCTTCGTCAATGTGGCATCCGACTCTGATCCGTACGAAAACCTCCTTAGTTACGTTGACGCAGGCGGAGATACTTTTCGTATCCATGTTTTAACATTGCATCGAATTTCGAACGACTTCGCGCCCAGTGGGTAGCAATCTCGACTGCCTCGTGACCGAAACTTTTCTTGAATGCTCCCGCACTTCCGGAGATGGACACGAAATCATGCTCGCTGAGACCTTCTGCAATTGCGTCCCGGATGACTTGCCATTCGATCAGATTGTTCGGGGCAAGTTTCCGGCCTTCCAGAGTCGACACACCATTCCAGGCATATACAGTACGATCATCGTATAAACGAATCGCTATGGCGATTCGCTGTTGTCCCTTCCACGCTGAATAGGTGCGAACCATTGCTTGCGGTTTCAGCTTTTCCCAAAGGATGCGAGTGAATTCTAAATCATATCCAGGTAACCGACCAGATTTGCCAAAGATTTCCAGCGA
>CALZHW010000175.1:4847-7227 GCA_945787125.1 uncultured Ectothiorhodospiraceae bacterium | reverse complement strand
CAGGTTGCGGTATAGCGGTTTCTGTTACTGCGTAGATAAGCGATGCTGCTAAACTCCATGCCCTTGTGAGTTTCATTGATCCATTCTGTGCTGAGGCGCATGAAATCAAATTTTCGTGTAATCTCTAAACCCTGGTTCAAAGTGTCTTCGATGTTTCCTACTGAAGTAGGATTATTTTTAAATTCCTCTAACCCGATCAGATTACCGGCCATTTCTGCTTCGGTTTTATTAAAGGAAAACAGCGTTTTTAGCGAGTTGTAATCGTTGAGATCGACAACATGTTTTAGTGATAATTCATCCCGTTGAAAAGCGGTATGGTCTCGCCAGCCATCGCCTGCTGAGTGAGAGAATCCCGCGGAAAAATCGGCGGTGTCGCCTAATGTTTTGCCACCATTGATGGAGAAACGTCGATACCCATCACTGCCTGCTTCAGGTTTTATATTTACACCTTGTACGTTGCCAGCGTCAATTGATAGCACATTAATTGTCGCAGCGACTGAATCCGAACCATACAGTGCGGTGCCTGCGCCTTTGAGTACCTCGGTTGAATCGGCCGTGGAAAAATTGGTGTATGCCAATCCGTTGTGATTGAAAAATCCGGAGGATTGCACAGGAATGCCGTCCTGCAGAAACAGATAATACGGGCCGGTGTTAGTTGGCATACGGATGGCTGTCATGTGGCCGATGGTCGAACCGGTTTGAGTCACCCGAACGCCGGCGATGGAATTAAATAATTCTCGTTGTTGCGTGGGCGCATCTAGCCTTATTTCCTCATTATTTTTGGTGTTTATGCTAGCGGGAACTTCGGTATTTTCTTGTTGAGCGCGGGTGGCCGTGACGGAAATAGTGGCAGAAATAGGTTCCTGACTATTGTTTTGGTCGGCTGTATTTTCTTCCGCCGGTGAATTACTAATATAGAGTGAAGTAAGTAGCAATAGGCCAAATATCGCAGGCATTTTGAATCCGTTATGTGTATGACTGGGATTTTCTGCTTGGTGAAATTTATCTAACGTAATTTTTTTTGTTTTGTTACCTATGGTGCTCATTCATTCCCTCCGATTGTGTTTAGTCTTAATATCAGCATCGTACAGCAGGTCGCCGAGCTTATAGAAGTGACAAAATGTCGCGCGACAATTTGTCGCATGACTGTATGGATGTAGTGCCGCATTGATAAGAGCAAAGAATTGAGTGAAGTGCCTTTATTGCACAGACGGCCAAAGCCAAAAGAGCTGAGTTATTATGAGAAATCGAGTCCTAATCGAAATTCAGCGATGAGTCGAGCTTACCGGAGTGGCGGGTATATGCTGAAGGAAATAGGAGATTACTTCGGGTTACATTATTCATCGGTCAGTGGGAGCATTAAGAATAATAAATTCAATGGTAGACCCCTAAACCTGTGACCCCTTTACCCATGCTGTTGGCATTAACGTAACGCAAAATCCATTTTGTATTTCACGGGCATTGGCTTTTCAATCCGTGCAAGTGATGCAGGAAGTGGTAACGCTTTATTAACCGCCTGACTGGCGGCTTTACGTAGTAGTTTGTTGTTACCTTCGGTGTGAATGTCTTGCGCGCTGCCATCTGGCAGCAGTAAAAATGACACAGTCACTTGGCCTTCGATACCTCGTCGGCGAGCGGCGCGTGGATAAAATTTATGTGACTCAATATGCGTCAGCAACTCAGCTAAGTGGTGTTCTCGTTGTTTTTCTAGCGCCAATTGATTGGGACTCGTTGAGACGGGAGGTGCTGCTACTTTTGCGATTAGAGTTGATTGCGTTACAGGCGGCATTACAGGTACAGGGTCTGCGATCGCTACGATTTCCGGTTCAGGTGTGGTTACCATTGGAACGGGTTTTGGTAAAGCTTTAGCTTTTATTTTTGCTGTTTGTTTTACGGGTTTAGGTTTAGCCTGCACTGGTATTACTTTAGCTACTGGCTTCGGTGCAGGTGTCACTTTTGGAAGTGGGGGAGCAGGTGCAGTTTGTTTGAAAGTGACTCTTGCGATGACGACTTGCGGTGCTGTTACGAGCGCTGCTGGCGTTGGCGTTACCGTATTGAACGGCCATAACACAGCAGCGTGGATCATCACTGAAACCACTAACATTGCAGCTAAAGCCCAATTGATCATAGTGCTAGTGTGATCATTGAGGTTGCTGGGTAATGATATCTACCGCATCCGCACCGGCTCGGCGCGCAGCATCAAGAATGTTGACGGCAGCACCTAAGCCGGCTGCTTGGTCGCCACGTAAGGTGACCCACTTCTCCTTTTGTTGCAGCAGCGCTTGACGGAGTTTTTCTTCCAGCTCAGTTGCGGCCACCGTGTTACCGTTTAGTTGGATGTTGCCTGCTGCATCCATTTGCACCTCCAAGGTCGTTGGTT
>CALZHW010000175.1:0-4747 GCA_945787125.1 uncultured Ectothiorhodospiraceae bacterium | reverse complement strand
TTCTCCTTTTGTTGCAGCAGCGCTTGACGGAGTTTTTCTTCCAGCTCAGTTGCGGCCACCGTGTTACCGTTTAGTTGGATGTTGCCTGCTGCATCCATTTGCACCTCCAAGGTCGTTGGTTGATCGCGACTGACGGCACTGTCAGCGGTGGGTAGTTCTATGCTGATGGATTCGTCATCGACAAAATGGGCAGTGAGCATAAAAAATACCAGCAACAAAAACACAATGTCAATTAGTGGGGTTAGATTGAGTTGATGTCGTGAACGGCGCAGGCCTTCAAACTGCATTGTTAAAGCTCCCGCGGTGTGTCAAAGAGTCAGAAATCGGGGTTTCACTTGAATGCGGCACGCCTTCTATTAGCAATGAGGCGTAATGTTGCATCGCGTGGGCACGACGCTCCGCCATGCTTTCCAGCCAGTGTAATAAAAATAATACGGGTATGGCCACGGCAAGTCCTACACCGGTGGTGATCATCGCTTCCCAAATACCGCCTGCAAGTGCCTGGGCGTCAACTTTTCCACCGGCATTCTCTATGACCATAAACGCTTTTATCATACCGATAATTGTGCCGAGCAGACCCAACAATGGCGCGATGTTGCCAATCATGCCTAAGGCACGCAAACCTCTTTCCATGCGTTGGAGTTCCTGCGATCCAACGCGAGTGGCTACTCGTACCAAATCTGCCACGCCTTCTTTCTGTGCGTTAAGCAGTGCGA
This sequence comes from uncultured Ectothiorhodospiraceae bacterium, assembly GCA_945787125.1. Classification (GTDB taxonomy): domain Bacteria; phylum Pseudomonadota; class Gammaproteobacteria; order S012-40; family S012-40; genus CALZHW01. The sequence goes on along the minus strand of CALZHW010000175.1, from coordinate 4,031 downwards.
TGATGATGGCCCCTTCGGGGCCGCGCACGGGAGGCAGCTTTAATGTTGTGTTTTTTTCAGTTTGCAGATGATGCAGTTGTTGCTCAAGATTATGCGGTGGCCTACCCATGCGCAGAAAGTGCAGCAGCCGTTCTAATACGATAGCGAGAGCGAGAATAGACAGCGCCAGTAGAATCCAAACCACCACTCCGCCTTTTGTCAGCCAAACATCTGGTGTCATTACGTCTCTCCTTTAGCAATGGGCGGAGTATCCGGCGTTGGTGTTTTTGCGCCGAGTTGCTTGGCGCGGTGCAATTTCATGCGGATACCCAGAAACATTGTCAGGAGCGCGATAGTGACGATTGATATGGCTAGAATATCACGTGCGTTGCGGCCAATGAGTCCTTGTAGCGGATTCCATTTGTGCAAGAAAGAGAAGGAATATATTTCATAGCGTTGTGAATTGACCAACCGGTCTGCCAATATACCGGTCGACGGATCGATGAATATAATGTCGCCTAAATCAGAATCATAATCGATGCGCCATGCGGGCAGGCGTTTGTTGCGGAAGTCATAGTGGACGCCAAAGCGGGTTATTCGTTCTGTGTGAGTTATCTGCTCAGCGCTTAATCCAAGATGCTGTTCAGCCATGTGAATCGCCATGTTAAGGTCGTCGATAGGCACCGAGCGGCCGTTTGATGCATCAAAATAGTGTGCGGATTTTTCACTGGGAATGCCATCGAAACGCGCTTTGTTACTGACTTTTTCTCCCGGTCGGCCTTGCGCAAGGCCGAGACGAAAAAGCAGCCCGCCATCCGGTGCCGCCAGCAGTGAAATAGCATTGAGTGGTACATCTGCATAGGGCGCTAGCCAATCACCATCACTACTCAACTGGGTTTGGTTTAATGCGAGTGGTTCACCTAGCCGAAGACCTCTCAAGTTGTCGCCATACGCAAATTGTAATAAATGATAAATACCACTGGCACTGAAAAGAAAAACAGGAAACCAAATGATATAAGCGATGCCACGATGCCAGCGTCGTCCACTCTGGTTTATCTTGCGTTTTTTCATGAAAAAAATCATTGCCGTTCCGGTCGCGGCCATGCCGAGCAGGCTTAACAATAATAGCATCATCAGTATGACGCGCGCATGTTCAACATCATCCAGCCAATTTCCGGTATGCATAAATCGAAAGATCGTTTGCAGTGTTGTTTTCCAATCATTGGTGAGACTGGCCAAGGCATTGGTCTCAGTGTAAATGAAAGCAGTGAGACCATCATCCGAGGCAAAGTTAACACGATAAACCGGTAACAGGCGGTTTACCCAAGGGTAAGCGCTATCGAATTCGTTTTGAAATGTTATTGACTCAACCGGGGCTTTTTCACCCGTATAGTAACGCGCGAGCCATTCTGCATGCTGGGTATCATAATCAACAAGTTCTTGTTTGTTGTTCAGAGCGAAATAACGCCGAGCTTGCTGTTCGGACTCGGTGATTTGTAAAACCGGGCCCGTTTTTGATGGGATGACTTTCACTACTTTGGCTGCAGTGATGTCGTATTTTTCCAGGATCGCTGGAATCACTTTGGTATGGGCGGCTGACATTTGGCTTTGTGGCGGAAAAAATGCAATGGTACTTGGCCCGGTCCAGCGCATTGTAGGATGTAAAATTCCCGACAATCCAAAAATTATCAGCGCCGCCGCACCCCACCAACCTAGGTTTCGATGCCAATTAAAACTTTTTTTAACGAGTGTGTTTGTGGCCATGTTTTTATCTCTATTAATGACAAAGGCGAATAATGAGCACTGCATACTCAGGCGTAAAGGCTTGGATGAGCAGGCGCATCATAGTTTAAAGGGAGTAGTAAGATGCATGAAGTGACAAATTGTCGCGCGACAATTTGTCGCAGGAAACGAAGTGGGGTAACGCAGCGAGAAATCAGCCAATCAATGGGAGCGGGGTTATTGATTTTTCAATCTGGACAATTGGAAATCAATGCTCCTGTTTCCATCGATTGGAGAGAGATGAGACTAAGCGGCACTTAAGCGGCACTATTGAGCAAGGCAGATAATTCGCGATACAAAATGCTTTCATCGCCGATATTGAGCTCAACCAAGCGACGTAGATGTGATGCGCTATCAATGTCAATAAAGTTGCATTGTAAACCCACTTTTTGATCTTCGCTGTGTGCTAATGAGCTTTCCATGCGGATGGTGAACACTTCGTCGGCGGGATTAACTTCCACCAGAAATCTTGTGTCTTTGCTGACATGCCAGTTTTGTGGCTTGGATATGAGTAAGCCGTTGAGCGAGATATCCAGTAATTTGCCTGTCCAGTTACCGGATGGATTGGTTAGGGTGACGGAGGCTTCGAAGGGAATGCGGGTGAATTTTCGGCGTTCTGATGAGTTTTCAAGTGTCATAGCGTTTTCCTTGGCGGCTTCTGAGGAACGTGTATGAAATAAATTGGACATATGACGCTCATATTTAGTCTGTATTGGCTCGTTCTGAAATCTCAAAAGTGCAGGAATAGTTGTTCTATTTCGAGCTTTTTTGATTTCAGAACGTGCCAAGACGGGCTGAAGATGAGATGTAAGATGGCTAATTTATTTCATACACGTTCCTAATGTGTGGACAATTATATGTTCGTTTCGTGCGATAAATGTGCCCGAATTTTACAACCGGGCTAATTAATCAATTACTTGCTGGTAAAAGCGCTGCCTCCCACTGGTGAGTGATGACGATTCGCAATTCTGCATGAATCCCAAAACAGCAATTAAACGTGATCACCTTGATTTGTCAAGCTAAATGCCATGCGGCACATTTAGTCGCTGGAGTAAATATTTGAACTCTGATATGCATTTTGCGCACCACTGTACTCGATGGAAGTGTGATTAAAGCCAATTATATTGAGCCCCTTGCTTGCCGGCACTGATATTGCTGACCAGTTTTAGCCATCCATGTGCTAGGACTATCTATTACGGAGCATATTGGAACTGAGTATATTGGTTGTTTAAAGTTTCGCCGCTGTTTTTATTGAGTGTGAAAGCTACATGTGAATAATATTTTATTAAGCAAGTTTAGGAAGATCCATGAGTTTTGAGCCAAAAAGTGCCGCCGAAGTATATACCCCAGAAGACGGTGACACGCTCAAATCTATCGCGGAAAAGATGAACGATAAAGGTCATGACCTTACCTGGCAAGAGATTGCGAAGTTCAATTGGGGAATCGAAGACGAAGCGGAGGCGAATCGTTTTTTACGGGATGCATTAGGCGCCCGCCGACGAGACAGCGCCAATAATTTTTTCTTACAAGCTGATGACCGCGCCGCAACCACACTGTTGATTCCAAAACGATTCAGGCGCGAAGGGCTGTCCTTTAATCGCGTCTATTCGCTGAAAGTTTTTCAATTTCAGCCCCCCGAAAAGCAGCTGCAAGCGTGCCATGCGATTGCTGGAGACTGCTTTCCTGATAAAGAATCGTTTGTTTTTTCCAAGGCAAAAGAAGCTTTAAGTGACTTCCAGCAATATGCCGTGGAAAATAATAATAAGATTGTCTTGTTCGGTCATACCGATGCGTTTGGCGATCGACAGGTGAATAAAGCCCTTAGCTTGAGCCGGGCAAAAGCGATTTATGCCATTTTAACCGGTGATCACGTCAGCTGGATGCAGATATCGCAGCAGGAGCATTGGTCGCCACAGCGTTTTCAAGAAATGTTACGTGCGCTGGATGAGAAATATACCGGCAATATCTTCGACGAGAAAATGCCGGAAAGCCAACAGGCAATAAAAGCCTTTCAAGCGGATTATGGCTGTGCTGTAAGTGGTGAAATTGATCAACAAACTCAGTCTAAAATTGTAGAACAGTATGTCAAAAAACTCTTTCCAGAGTCGCTGGATAAATCCAGTTTTGCCGATGTGTCTTGCATAGGTTGTGCAGACAATAACTTACTCGTTGAGGTTAAAGACGCACATCCGAAAAATCGGCGAGTCACTGCCTATGTTTTCCATCAGAGTCGGGTGCCTGACGTACCCTGTAAAGCGTTGGACTTAACC
>CALZHW010000174.1 GCA_945787125.1 uncultured Ectothiorhodospiraceae bacterium | reverse complement strand
GTATAAAAAACACTCACGGAATGCCAATTTCTTTGAGATCGACAGGACGAAGCATTCCCTTTTGTTGGGCTAGATTGAGGACTGACTGCGCATGAGTTTCTTTATGCATGACTTGCATTATCTTCCCAAATTTCGCCAAATTTAAATAAGTGGTGATAGATAGGAACATATGATTTATAGCCTTGCGGCGGGTTGCTTTGCTGTGGCTGGCTAAATGATTATCAAATCTTATTTCGTGCTATCACGCACAATACAATATCTGACAGAAAGTCACTGACCCATTTCCATAACTATTTGCGCAATGATAGCCGATAAATTATTATGGGAAACCCCATCCTCTACCAAATGCCTATTATGTTACCCAATTTCAAACAATCCAAAGTCCTCGTTATTGGTGACATTATGCTCGATCGTTATTGGTATGGTGCTACCTCACGTATTTCACCTGAAGCACCGGTGCCGGTGGTGCATGTTAAGGAAATTGAAGAGCGGCCGGGCGGTGCGGGAAATGTGGCGTTTAATCTCGCGACTCTGGGCTGTAAGGCGAGTCTGATTGCGCAGACCGGTAAAGATGAAGTGGCCGAACGCTTGCGGGTTATTTTAAGTGCTGCGGGTGTTGATTGTGATTTCGTGGAGTGTGATGGCATTCCTACAATTACTAAGTTGCGTGTAATCAGCCGTCATCAACAATTGATACGGCTGGATTTTGAAGAGCGATTGCATGAAGTTCAAGACGAGTCTTTATTAATAGCGTATCGCTCAGGTATTGAACATTGTGAAGTGGTTTTGTTGTCGGATTATGGCAAAGGCACGCTGAGTCAGGTTAGTGAGATGATTGATTTTGCTAAAGCGGCGGGCAAGCGGGTTTTGGTCGATCCGAAAGGGAGTGATTTTTCTATTTACCGAGGCGCTTCGTTAATCACGCCCAATTATGGTGAATTTATTGCTGTTGTAGGTGAGTGTGAATCCGAAAAAGACATTGAAACCAAAGGGCGTGCCTTGGCGGCCGAGCTCGGTTTGGAGGCTTTGTTAGTTACCCGTGGTGAGCATGGCATGTCTTTGCTGCCGGTTGTGGGTGAAGCCTTGCATATACCGACGCGGGCGCAAGAGGTTTATGATGTAACGGGTGCGGGTGATACGGTGATTTCCGTGCTGGCGGCCGCGCTTGCCTGCGGACAGTCTTTACAAGACGCGACTGTTTTGGCGAATATTGCAGCGGGTATTGTGGTGGGTAAATTGGGCACTGCAGCTATCACAGAATCTGAATTGCGTTTGGCTTTGAAAGAAGATCAAGAGCATAATTTAGGTGTGATGAGCAAAGCCGATTTAGTCACCGCAGTGAGTGATGCAAAAAGTCGCGGTGAGAAAGTTATCATGACCAATGGCTGTTTTGACATTTTGCATGCAGGTCATGTTTCTTATTTGGAAAACGCCCGACAATTGGGTGATCGCTTGATTGTTGCGGTGAATAATGATAATTCGGTTAAACGTCTCAAAGGCGAGTCTCGCCCGATCGTTCCTTTAGAGCAACGTATGGCTGTGATTGCTGGCCTCGCCAGTGTGGATTGGGTAGTGCCGTTTACAGACGATACGCCAGAAAGTTTGATCTGTGACGTTTTGCCCGATGTGTTGGTGAAAGGTGGTGATTATAAAGCTGAAGAGGTTGCCGGTTATACGTGTGTGGTGAAAAATGGTGGCGAAGTGAGAATTCTGAATTTTGTTGATGGTGTTTCTACGTCAAAAATTATTAAAGCGGTGCTTGAGCATAATTAATTGACTTGTTGGATAAATTTTTTGCTAACCTCAATCATGTAATCGCCCGCCCAGCGACCGTAAAAATTCGTATCCCGTGTAATGTAGTGATCGATGTCGTAGCGGTTTGATGGCATGATGTAGCCGAGATAATCTCCGTTAAAAGAATGTGTAATCGGCAAGTTATCTTGTGTGCTTGCCCATTGTTCCAGTTCTTGTGCAAGTTCACCGGAAAAATCAGCAGGATAGGCAAAGAGTTTTAGTTTTCCAATTTTCACTGCATGTAGGTAGGAATTGGAATCATGGAAAGCCATTTTTATTAAATACGGACTCAAGCGTAGAGAATCACTCATTCTATAGTTCGCTGCTGGAAGTTTTATGGGAATAATTTCTGCTTGAATCACCGCTTTTTCTGTTTGCCAGCTTTGTGTTTTTTGGGCATCAAAATCATTATCTTCAGTGGCGTTCTGTAACGCTGTCGCAATGGTATTGGCTAGCCGGTTGCCCAGGTCATTCATTTGACGTATTTCAATCTCAAGTTCTTTTTTGGGCTTGCTATTTTCTCCAATGGGTAACATGCCGCCTACGCCGCCACTCATAAACAGTATTTCCCCATCAAGGTGTTCTTTCAGCTTTTGCACAAGTATTGTTGGATAATCGCCACTGATTTTTTTATTCACTCGACCGAGAAACGTGGGATGTGCGCTGAATGTAACCAGAGTTGCAATAGGCTTTTGAGTGGCATGTGCAATGAGCTGCAGAACATGGGTGCTGTCATGAGCGTTTGGGCCATCAGTCAATTGATTAAAAATGTATTGTTGTTGTAATTCTGTCTTGAATTGAAAGCGCTGATAGTTAAGTGAAACGTTTTGCAGTTTGGATTTACTGGCTGTTACAACCTTTGCTAATTGGTCAGACAGGAATTGAAAATAACTGTCGTCAAAATCTCCCAGCGCAATTGATTCTACCAAACCGTTTGCGTAACCACCGGGCCCCGAATGTGTATGTGTGCTGGTGAAATAGAGTTGTGAGCGTTTGATGTTTGCTTTTTCGAGTACGCTCTCAACGAGTTCTGCTAAAGGTAGGAGGATTTCTGCTGAAAGTAGAGTGACTTGCTGTTGACCATTATTGATGGTAATGGCTTTGGCAAAAATCCGCGCAAGCATGCCTTGATTCGCTTTAGGCTCTCTGGCTGAATAACCTGCTAGCGGAACACCAACTGGCGGTGTGATGTCAATGCTGGCCACACCTGCCTGAAGTTGTCCGCTCACTATCAAGGGAACGATTTTCTCTACGGTTGTAAACGTGTCAGCGGCGTAGTTTGTTTCGCTGAAGTGTTTATCATCCGTAGGCCAGGGGCCGATGAATAGAATAAACATCGAAAATAATAACAGGCTAAAAAATAAGTAGCGTTTTTTCATGTCAAATCGGAATGGGTTGTAATGGGTGGATATTGTATCATGCGAGTATGTTACCGATATTGTGTTATTTTTGTAATGAATCTTTCGGCCTTTCCTCGGACATTTTAGTATAATCAACAGATGCTAATCAAAATTTATAAAAAACTCGGCCCGTTAGGGGTGTTATTAATCACTTTTTTGGGTTGTTTACTGGTTTTTGCGTTAAATCGAATTGCTCTAGGGGTTCACTATTCAGAGAGTCTCACTCAAGTAGAAAACTATCTTTTTTACCTGCCGGTGGGTGTGCGGACAGATACTATTATTTTGTGTCTGATGCTGTCTATTCCGGTTTTATTTATCTTTTTATTACCCAACCCTTGGGTATTACGAGTTCGTAGCTTGTTTGTCGCTTATCTTACGATGGTTTTGACGCTGTTTCTTTTTATGGAGATTACGTCATGGCCGTTTTTAGAGCAGTTTAGCAGTCGTCCAAATCAAATGTTTTTCCGTTACTTCACTCACCCGAAAGAAGTACTTTCCACGGTTTGGGCGCAATACAAAATTCTGCTCGTTATTGTTGCAATTGTTTTGTTCATTTTCATCAAACAATGTTGGAAATTTCTTTCCCTGGCCTTCGAGCATCAAGCGGCATGGAGTTATAAAAAACAGCTCATGGTATTTCCGCTGGTTCTTGTTCTCATGCTTTTGGGTGCGCGATCGGGTATCGGTGAAGCGACGCCGAACCCGAGCATTGCGGCGTTTTCCAATGACTACCTGACGAATCAAATCGCGCTGAATGCGACTTACTCGCTGAGTTACGCCGTTTATATCAGCGCCAAGGCATCAATGCGTTCGGAAGCTTTGTTTGGCAAGTTAGACAAGCAAGAAGTCTATACCCGAATAAGAAATTCGATGGATGTTGCGGTTGAAGACTTTTCCAGTGAAACATTGCCGACACTGCATCGGCAGCAACCTTTGTTAGCCAGAGATAAGCCACTTAACCTAGTGGTTATTGTTATGGAAGGTTGGGGTGCCAAGCGTATTGGTATTTTGGGCGGTTATGATATAACACCTAACTTTGATGAGCTGGCCAAAGATGGTGCGTTGTTTACCAATATTTATTCGATTGGTACCCGCACCTCACGTGGTTTGGAAGCCTTGGTAGTGGGTTATCCGCCTTCAGCTCGATCCACGAGCATTCTGAAGCAGGATCTGGCGCAACATAATTTTTTTACGTTAGCGGCATTGTTGAAAAAGAACGGTTACGAAACCAGTTTCATGTATGGCGGAGAAGCTTACTTTGATAACATGGCGGGATTTTTTCTCGGCAATGGCTTTGATGAAATTATTGACGAGAATGATTTTTTAGCCCCGGAATTTTATGGTACTTGGGGAGTGTCTGATGAAGACTTGTTTGTACATGCCAATAATCATTTCAAGCGCCAGGGTGACAAGCCTTTTGCTTCCGTGTTATTGACCTTGTCCAATCATCCACCATTTGATTTTCCAGAAAACAAAATTGAACTCGTCGAGCAGCCAGCAGATACTGAAAAAAATGCCAGTAAATATGCCGATTATGCTTTAGGTCGATTTTTTGAATTAGCGCGTCAGGAAGCTTACTTTAAAAATACTGTGTTTCTCATCACGGGTGATCATCCCATCTCAATCAAAGGCAATAGTAATATGCTGCCAGTGGCCGAGTTTCAAATTCCGGCCCTTATTATCGCGCCAGACGTTACGCCGCAAACGATCGATACTCTGGGCAGTCAATTAGACCTTCCCACAACGGTAGTTAGTTTATTAGGTTTTACAGCGCAACACCCGATGATTGGGCGAAACTTGTTGACGCTGAATCCCAAGAAGGGCAGAGTGATTATGATATTTGGCGATAACTTTGCCTATCGAGAAAATGAAAAGGTTGTTGTTTATCAGCCGCATAAAAAATCTCAATCATTTGAAATTAATCAAGCCGGTGAGTTTGTCGCAATGGAAGAAAATACCGAGCTGGTGAAAAATGGTCTGGCGCACTTGTTATTTCCGGGCATTGCGTATGAGGATCGTGTTTATCGATTGCCATGATTAAGCATCGTTAAAATGCATAGTCATGTTGGGCACGCTATGCTTCGCCTAAAGCGCCTCCTGTTGGAGCCCAAGCTACCGGCTTTATTGTCTGCTAATCTATATTTATAACTCACAATCGGACTTTAAATTTTCTCATAATCAGCGTCCGTAGTGGCAACGCCTTATCGAGAGTGTTGGTAGCATGGATGCTGCCGCCAAGCCTACATGGATGTATTTACGGCGTCTCTCGAATAAGGCGTTGCCACTACGGACGCTAGAAGGTGACACTTTTGCAACTTGCACGACTAGCTAACTTTTTTCGCCCAGCTTTCATTATCAGAAATTTTAGCGTCAGAGGTATTGCGCAGACTATATGCCCGACCGTTGCCGGATTCGTAATAGGTGCGGGACATTAGTTCACCGAGAATACCGGTGGTGAAAAACTGTAATGAAGCGAGTATTAAAACAACCCCTACCAATAATAAAGGTCGGCCGCCAATATCGCCGCCTGATATTTTGATGCCCAGCAAATACAACAATATAATGCTACCGAGTGCGCCACTGATAAACCCAAGTTTACCAAAAAAATGACCGGGTCTGGCGCTATAGCGCATGAAGAAATAAACACTTAATAAATCCAGCAAAACACGAAAGGTGCGCATAATGCCGTACTTGGATTCACCGAGTTCACGTGCATGATGACTGACGACTTCTTCTTTGATGCGATTAGGTTGGGTTTTGGTGGCGATCCAGGCCGGTATGAAGCGATGCATTTCACCGTATAAGCGCACGTTTTTAATAATTTCGCTGCGATAAGCTTTCAAGCTGCAACCATAGTCATGCAGTTTTACCCCGGTAATTTTTGCAATCAAGCGGTTGGCAATTCGCGATGGAATCTTGCGCAGGAATAAATCGTCTTGTCGGTTCTTGCGCCAACCTGCGACTAAATCAAGATCCTCGTCAATTAAACGTTTAATTAGGCGCGGAATGTCATTGGGTTCATTTTGTAAATCACCATCGAGTGTTACAATAACATCACCTCGAGCTGCATCTATCCCTGCCTGCATTGCGGCCGTTTGGCCGTAATTGCGTTGTAGGTATAATGCGCGAACATGCGAGCCGTATTTTTCGCGCTCTTTCTCTAAATTCAATGCCGTATTATCAATGCTGCCATCATCAACCAGGATCAGTTCCCAGGGGTTGCTATAATCAGCCATGGCGGATTGCAGTCGTTGTAAAAGCGGTGCGATATTTTCTTGTTCGTTATAGATAGGAATAACGATCGATACACGGTGGCTTTCATAGTTGAGATTATTGGTTAGCATGTTCGGCCTTTGTTCGTTAAAAACTGATTAATGTTATCATGAATGATGGTTTATCTTGAAATACCTGATTGAGCACGGATTGTTAAAAACGGATTGTTGGGCACGCTATGCTTCGCCTAATGCGCCTCCTGTTGGTGTACAACCTACACGATTTTGTTTCTTGGTAATAACATGCCTAGTAAAGCGCCGAGTGCTGATGCGCCAAAAACGAACAGATGCAAATTGATGGCAGCCGGTAGAATAGCTTCTGCATTTTTGCCTAACAGACTGGCACCGATGACGGCTCCCGCTTCGTAGGTGCCAATGCCAGCAACTCCGTGAATGGGTAACACGCTAGATGCATCGGCAAAAATAACGCTTACCAACGCAGCTTCACCAGACATGGCGTGAAACTGTAAAATAACCCAGCTCAAAACCAATAATTTCACCAGCCAGTTAATGAAGGTCCACCAATAGGCTGTTAATAATTGTGCCTGAGAGCCTGGAAAGCTGACGACTAATTTATAAATTAATCCGGAAATTTTATTATCGCTTAATGCTTGCAGCCGGTTTTGAATTTGGTTGCGAAATCTCAGGATGATGAAAGGTATTGCCAGCCAAAGCGCTATCGCCAGGCAGAGCAGGGGCCATGGTGGTGAATACAAGAAAAAACCAGCACCGATCAAAATGAGACCCAGCACATGTAAATCAAGCATTCGAAAAAAAAGTAATGCGACAATTGCATCCAAAGTGTTGATCGAAAAGTAGCGTTTCAGCATCACAGGTAGAGATATTTCACCGCTGCGCATAGGCAGCAGGTTATTTAAAAAATTGTGTAACAAGGTAGTT
>CALZHW010000173.1 GCA_945787125.1 uncultured Ectothiorhodospiraceae bacterium | reverse complement strand
GTACAAGTGATTAATCTGATTTGTGAACATTCCATCGAGCATCGTATGCTGCACCTGCTTAACGAAAAGAAAAGTCTCGCCTATGAAGTTGTTGATGGCCTGGGTGAAAAAACGTCTATGGACTTGCCTTCTGGCCGAGCAGCATTTATGGAACGAATGGAATCACTCATGGGCGAACCTGGCATAGCACATAAAGTTACCATGCCAGAAGAAAAACAGGAGATCTCGCCAATTCAACAACTGCACGACGATAGTGTTTCCCGTTGGGGGGCGCGGTTAGATTTACTACAAGTATGCAACCAAAATAACAGAAAAACGGTTGTTGCTGTTGTCGATCACTGCGACTCATCATTAAATTCGGATCTAGAGAAAAATGTAGCGGAAAACCTTCCGCAGCATGATCTAGAGATTCTTGATCGTAGCACTTACGAGACGATTCAGCGCCTCATTGAGGCCGGAGTACTAAATTTAAATAGCGAATTACAAACACTCCATCAATCTCAACCCCAAGATAAAAAACAGCAGGATAAGCAAAAACAACAACTCAACAAAGCTCGAAAACATTTGAATCATGCAGAACGAAAAATTAACATGGCGACAGTGTTAGCCAATGGAGGCTTTGTTATTGAGGCCATACCTGCGTTAGGCGAAGCCGTCGAAGGCTCATTGGAATCGTTGGCGCTACTGGATGATATTGATAATACGCCACTCAGCATTTTATATATTGAGTCACATTTAATCGGCACCAAAAAAGTACCGGAGAATACCACTACACTGGTTGCTCAACTGCGTGAAAACAAAGAATCTATGGAAGAACAGCAGGCACTCACATTGTTAAAAGATGGACAAACATTGCTTCAACATGTCACTGAAACACTAAACCAAATGGCGTTGCGATAAAAGAATGGGAGTTGTGAGTTGAATACGGGAAATTTCAACTCCGATTGCGAGTAAAAAAATAGCTCAGCATCCAATAAGTTCAGCTGTCATTTGAAATACCGTTGAGGAATATATCCATGGATTGTTTAACATATAAATCGATGTTCTCAGAAAACTCTACACGGGGCATATGCTTTAGTACTGATTGGTTTTGAAAAAAGTTAATATTGGAGCTCAACAATAAAGTGGCAACGAGTGCAGGGTCTATTTTTTTCTTCAGCTCACCATTTTGTTGCGCAATAGATAGAATATTCACAAACTGATGAAAGATGCTACCAAACACATTTTGCGCCAGACTCCTGGCTCTTTTTGATCCATTATTTTGAACTTCTCTTAAAACAAGTAACGTAGATTGCTCATTGTCAAACAAGGAGTTTAGGTGCGCGTTCATAAAACTCGTTATGCGTTTTTCAAAAGTACCTTTAGAAACATGTAATTTCAGCATGTTTTCTGCCGTCACTTCACAGGCTTTTTTTAACACTTCAAAATATAAAGTTTCTTTATTGGAAAAATGATGGAAAATATTCGCCTTGCTAAGACCCGCTTCGTTAGCAATTTCATTAATAGACACTAACTCGTAGCCTTTCATTGAAAATAATTTTTCAGCCGCAATAAGTATTGCTTGTGCGCCAGAACTTATCTTTATTTCATCTACTTTCGCCGCTTTGATCATCGAATATTTATTTCCGAATTCAATTCACTTTAAAGGATTTGGTTTATAATCAAGTACTACCTGAGAAAGAACCTCACAATGATAACCTACTGATCGGTCAGTTCTGATAGATATTAGTTTAGTTTTAACTGTCTAAAATATCAAATTCTTAATACTCAAGTTAATATATGCACTAGCATTGCATGAATATTGACCGAACGATCAGTCTATGTTTAAATGAGCCCAATTTAAAGCTATAATTTCTCAAGCGCTCCTTCATGAATTAACATCTGTGGGTATATTAATGATTGGCAACTATTGTTGATGCGAGTCGCAAGAAAATGATAAAAAGTATTGAGCGAGAATGTCAAATGACAACATTTACCATTAAAGAAATAGCCAAGCGCTTCAATCTGCCTTTCGCCGGAAATGGGAATATTGAAATAACCGGCCTATGTGGATTATCAGATAACCTGCCAAACTGTTTGTCTTTTTTAAACTCATCTAAACTTCTAACCACTGGAAGTCAATCGAACATTCCAGCATTTGTCACCAAACCTGATTTGGTTGTTGAGGGAAAGACCAATATATTCAGTGATAACCCTGAATTAGACATATCAAAAATAGCTGAGCTTTTCGTGATGCCGCCAATGCAACAAGAGCAAAGTATTGCACCTACCGCAGTGATAGGAAAAAATTGTGAGCTGGCAGACGACATAACGTTAGGGCCAAATGTAGTGATTGGTGATAACGTTAAAATAGCTAAAGGCACCATTATTATGGCGGGCGTGGTCATTATGGATAATGTATCAATTGGCGAGAGCTGTAAAATTTATCCAAATGTCACGATCAGAGAAGCTTGCCAGATTCACAACCGAGTGATCATTCAACCCGGTACCGTTATCGGCTCAGATGGTTATGGCTTTGTGAGTGTAGCTGGCACACATCATAAAATCCCGCAAATTGGCATTGTTGTCATTGAAGATGATGTTGAAATAGGCGCCAATTGCGGTATTGATCGCGGGCGATTTAACGAGACACGTATAGGCCGGGGAACAAAAATAGATAACCTGGTACACATTGGGCACAATGTAATAATTGGTGAAAATTGCCTGATTGTTGCCTTTGTGGGTATATCAGGCAGCACACAATTAGGCAACAATGTAACTTTAGCTGGAAAGGTTGGAATAGCAGGTCATATTAAAATCACGGATAACGTAACGTGTCTTGCGGTAGCTGGTGTAACTAAGAGCATAACAGAGCCTGGGATTTATGCGGGCTACCCGGCTAAACCTGCTAAATTGTGGCACAAAGCTATCGCGAGATTTTATCGTGAATAATAGTTATTATGGCAGATACAACTCTTAAAAAATATGACAATTAAGCATAAAACGCAAATGAATAAGCCAATTGCACTTCACCCTGCGAGGGTAGTAACATCACGCCGGGTTTGCTGCTGAATTCTCCCTTGTAGGTTTCTGGGCTGGCATAGCCATACCAGGGTTCGAGACAAACAAACGGTGCGCCGAGTTTGCTCCAGATACCTAACTGAGGAAAATCGTCAAATTGTAAAACTATCTTGTACTGGTCACCCGCTTGGTACGTTATTTTTCGTTCAATAATATCATCAAATATTAATGCATCATTTTGAAATAACTCATCGGATAAAACCAATGTCTGATCAACAATGGGCGAAGGAATTTTTTCTGCTTGCAACAGCCCTTTGTTCAACTGACGAACCTGTCTTAGATTAGAATCTGCAAATTGAATGCTATGCTCGTGTTTATCAATACCTGATACGAGCGGCCAATTGAAAGCCGGATGACCACCCACGCTAAAGGGTAGATCACTGTCTCTGGCACTGCGGATAATGTAATTGCTTGTCAATACATTGTTTATTAAGTGATAAGCAACAATTAACTCAAATTCAAAAGGATATTGTGCGCGAGTCGAGTCATTGGCACGTAGACGAAACTCTAGTTGGCACTCATCATTATAAATGCACTCAAAAATATTATCTCTGGCAAACCCATGCTGGGTCATGGGATAAGATTGATGTTTGTGGATGAGTTCATCATTCTTTAAACGACCGACAATCGGGAATAATATTGGCGCCCGCCTGCCCCAGTATTGGCGGTCGCCTTGCCATAATAATTCGAGGTCATTGACTTTATCATAGATAGATTGTAGCTCAGCGCCATTATTGGAAGCAGTAATACGCAGCACATCGTTTTCAAGATTATATAAATTCCCCATTATTTTCTCCTGCTTTACTGCTTTTACTTATCGAGGTGTACAACCAAATTATCAAAAGGAATATTCCAGTTATTTTCAGTACATAACTCTACTGCCGCACGATTCAAAAAGCGTTTAATCGAAAAATAATCGGCCGCTGCCTCACCGTTGAATGATGATAGGATAATCAAATCTAGGGATGAACCGGAGGCTTGATTGAAGGCCACACTTAAACTAATTAAACTAGCCGAAAAACTTTCTGCCTTGATTTTTTGATTTAAGCCTTTTTCCAGAGCAGCAGGAATTGCATGCGTGATATCATTTTGTAAATTGTAGTCGAGGCCAAAAGTAATAAATATGCCAAAACCCCGAGAGATGTTACGCGGGTTCAGGCTCAGATAATCAGGCGTCGAATAGGTTTTGATAGAGCCACCCAGCACGCGCATTTGTACAATGTCTGGCGTCTGCAGAATCACCGGCCCAAACAGGTCATTATCAAGTATAACGATGTCACCTGTTTTATTTGGGAACCATGCTTCATTTGCTGCATGAGGCCGCGAATTAAGATCTACAATAACATCAACGGGCAATTTGATTTTTCCGCCTGACAGATAAGGATTTTCGAAGGTCGTATAAAAATTTAGATTCGTCACTTTCCAGGCAACACCCGCGTAAATAACGCGCTCACCTTCCCTGACTGAGCCGACATTCAGCATGATTTTTACTTCACGGATATATCTAGGCACAGATTGACGCAAAGCCCAGGCAGTTCCCAGTAATATGAGAAAAATAAGCCCTAAAATCAACCAATCTTCACGAATGTAGAGTACTAACATGGTTGCTAATAGCGAAAACATTATCGCCATCAAATTCAGGCCGATATTGAGTGCTCGCTGAAAGAATTTTTTTTGTCGATTCGGATTTTTTGCCAGGCTCTTTTCTACCAGGCGGCTCAGCCCGCTGAAAAGCATAAAAGTAGTGATGAATGTGATAAGCGCTAATATCAATGTCAAACCACGGCCAAGCATAAATTCTTTGAGTCTATCGCCAATGGTCTTGGTACCAGTGTCTGCTGGGTTTAATTTTTCTTCCAATTGAAATGAAATCAATTTGAGGCGATTAGTCAGATCCGTGCTTCTATTTTGCCATTCTTTTTCAATCTCGGTAATTTCTTGCAATGTGGGTTTATCGGCGAGCTCAGCTTTAACTTGTTGTATTCTAGCGAGTGCATTTTGTGCGACAGATAAATGTTCTTCTATGGAAATTTTTTCATTTCTAAGTTTTTCAATAGCGCGTGGTTTTTCTGTCAGCGCTTTCATTTCGGCGATCATGGGTTTGAAAATATCGACTAATTCTTCTTGCCAATTAAACGGTTTATCCTCAACTTTACGCGTGTAGTCAGCGATTTTCATCCCACCGGTAGTGATTTCCTCAAGGGAGAATTTGAGTGAATTGATCTTTGCCAGTAAACGGCCTTTTTTCTCAAGTAGATCTTTCTTATCTGATTCTTCTGTTGTTTTTTTGATTTTCTTATTTAAATCGTCAAGCTCTTGTTGATAGTTTGTGATGCTTTGATTGATCTGAATTAATTGACTGGTCTTTTCATCAAGTCGCTGTTTTTGCTCATCAAGCAGATTTTCATCTGCCGCAATAACAGAACTACCAATAAAAAGTAGGAGAACAATAAAAAAAAATATTTTGTGCAGGCGAGATAACATCCTGTAGAGCCTTTAAATAAAAGTTTAAAAAATTATTTTACGACGTCAGCGGTGTTTTGAATAGCATTGGCCAGGTGTTTGCCCTCACCTATTCTCAACAAACTCGGCAATAATATAAGAGTAAAAATTGTGCTGACCAACATGCCACCAACAATAACAATGGCAAGCCCGGAATACAATTCAGCGCCCGCCGCTATTTTGATGAAATCGGGCAGCATTTGAAACCAATCATACTCTTGAATACCCGGGAAATTGTTTTTTAATGTGATCAAAACTAACGGTAACATACCAAAAATACTCGTCAGCGTTGTCATCAATATCGGCCGAAGCCGTAGCCTAATGGCGCGTTCAACGGCATCTTTGCGAGAGATGCCTTCACGTTCTGCGGTACGTGTTTGATGAACGAGAAGAATTGCGTTGTTTACGACTAAGCCCAATAAAATGATAAAACCAATCATTGTTAGCAAATCCATGGTTAAACCCATGAGCCACAAACCAAATATACCGCCCACCGTTGCAAGTGGTATGGTAAACAAGACTAAAGCGCTATCGATAAACGACCGGAAAAGTGCTGCCATTAATAAAAACAGAATAACAATAGCTAACGTGAAGCTACCCAACATATTGGTGATCGCTATTGTCAGCTGTTCAGCGCTGCCAGCGTATTGAATAGCACCATCTTCCGGCAATAATTCGAGCATTTTAGGTTCGACTTTTTCACGAATAATCTGTGTCGCTTCTTGCAATGACATACCTTCTGGCGCTTTCACTTCGAGCGTGATTGTGCGACGGCGATCAATTCGCCGAATCTGTTCGGGGCCTGCCGTACGTTCAAGGTCAACCAGTTGACTCAATGGCACAACACCCGAATTCGGTGTTGCCAAAGGTATCGAAACCAAGTCCTCGGGCACCGTCCACTCTTCTGCACGTAACAGAATATCCAGTCGTTTGTCACCATCAAAATAATCACCAATATACAGACCGCTACCCAGGGAGCGTATGATATTTCCTACAACTTTGGTGTCCCAGCCTGCTTCGGCAATGTTTCGCTCATTGGGGATTAATTGCAGTTCGGGGTTAGCCATGTCCAGACCTGGCCGAGGCCGCACATTCGAGCCCGGTAGCGCTTGACGAATTTCCATAAAGCCTACTTGCGCAGCTTGCAGTAATGATTCGATATTACGTCCCTGAATATTGACATCAATGGTATTACCACCACCAAAACTGCCAAAAAGTGAGGTTCTTCGCGCAAAAGCAATGGTGTCCGGGAAACCTTGAATCACGCGATTAACTAAAGGAACTAACTTGTCGGTTTCAGACGGATCTTGCGCGCGAACGCCCATAAACGCGCCGGTAGGAAAAACAACAAAGAAATAATCGGATACTTCAGGGTCTTTTTTGCCGTCGACATAATCTTTCATGCGATCCGCAATGACAAAGCCCATTTCTTCTTCCATTGTATCCATATTAGTGCCTGGCGGCGCCAAAATAAAAGCAAACACGAGATTTCGATTACCATCAGGTAGATAGTCTTTGGTCGGCATTAAAACACTTATCATCACGACTGAAAAAGCCATCAAACCACCGATCCACAATCCACGCCGAATCGGTGTATTGGTGATTTTCATAATAACATGGGTTATATTCACCCACCATTTTGCATGAGGGTCCTTGACAGTTTTTCCACCCAGGAATTTTTTGGCCGCGGCGGGCAGCACTGTGATGGCGGTAATCAATGAAAAAACAATCGCGACGGCAATGGTGACTGCCAAGTCAGCAAAGAGTTGACCGCTTTCATCCTTTAAAAACACAATAGGCAAAAATATGGCAACGGTGGTAATACTCGAAGCA
>CALZHW010000172.1 GCA_945787125.1 uncultured Ectothiorhodospiraceae bacterium | reverse complement strand
CTGGAAACAGCTGCTGGTATCAGTTTGGATCAAATTATCGATTCATCAGCACAGAAAAATTATTCAAAACCGGCGAGATATTTCGGCGTCTCGACAGCTCTGTTGCAATACGACACGGCACATAACGTATTTTTTATCGAACATCCTTTTGATAATGGTTACACAATCCCTGTTTTTAAATCATTGGTGGCGCTTGAGCCGAATGATGCGGGCCAGGAAATTTTAGTTTCCTTTGATAAAGGGTTACTGGAATACCCCGTTATAACGGGTAAAATTCAGCCGCTCTCACATGAGCCCTGTGAATTGCAGGTTGATATGTCCGCGACAAGTAATATCAACTTAAACCTGGATCAAAAAGACAAACTGGTTTTTAAAGCAGAGCAGGAAATTGTACTGCAATGCGGTAAATCCAGCATCACACTGACTAAAGCGGGTAAAATACTTATCCGAGGTACTTATGTATTAAGTCGTTCCAGTGGTGTTAATAAAATCAAAGGCGGCTCAGTGCAGCTGAATTAGTCAATCTATGTTACAGCTAATAAATCACAGTCCTTTCAGTCCTGCCATTAATGTGTATCCCGATGAAAAAGGGATAGATGCGCTGTACGTTGTTGTCAAAGCAACATTCACGTTTGATCAAGTCGTGCAATTGGCCGAGTTGCAAATTCCACCGACTCAGGAAGATACGTATTGGGGTGAACCTGCACAATCTAGCCTGAAATATGCCAATGAAATGCACTTGGTTAAACCTGCCACTGATATTATAGTCAACGGGCATGCATATGCACCGGATGGCAGTTCAACAAGCCAACTAGATTGCGGAATTAAAGTGGGTGATTACTCCAAAACCATCAGAGTTTTTGGTGATCGATTTTGGCACGGTAAAGAAATTACTACGGCCAAACCTTTTGAAAAAATTCCTTTGATCTATGAGAACGCATTTGGCGGCGCCTATCTAGAGCGGGTGGAAAAAGATAAGGGCGGCTTCCAACAACGAAAAATTTTGCATACAGCAAATCCACTCGGGCGAGGTTATCAAGGAAGAGGTAATACACAGCCGATTAATGCTGAGAAGTTGCCTAATTTAGAAAATCCCAAACAGTTAATCCAGCTACCAACGGATAAACCAAAGCCGGTTGGCTTTGGTTTTATCGCGCCAGGTTGGAAACCACGAGTGGATTTTGCTGGTACCTATGATGAAGTCTGGCAAAAAAAACATGCACCTTATTTACCAGCGGATTTTAACAACAAATTTTTCAATGCTGCCGCACAAGAATTAATTGTGCCAGGTTACTTAAAAGGTGGGGAGAAAGTGACAATGGTTCACCTTATGCCTGAACCGTATGTGAAGTTTATCTTGCCCAGTTGCCGTTTGCGTTGTGAAATTCGAATTTCACACAGAACCGAAAATCCAGATTTTAATCTCGAAACGGTATTAATCGAACCCGATGGAAAGCGCTTCTGTATGACGTGGCGAGCAAAACTCAATTGTGATAAAGAGATGCTTAATATTCGTGAGGTTCGTATTTATGGTGATGACAAACACATGAGTAAAGTCGCTTGAGTGGCGCTTCGAAATTATCGGCGCCAACGTTACCGGTTTATCTGAAAGCTACCGGAGCGGTTACTGCAATAGGATTGACCAGTGAACACATTGCCGCTGCGGTGAGAGCCGGTATCAGTGCTTATCAGGAAAGCGCAATGAGTAACAAACGATCTGATTCTATGATCACGGCGCTACTTCCTGAAGATGTTCTTCCCTTGCTAAAAAAAGCAAGCGCAGGAGGCGCTTCAGTGTTGACTGCACGTCAACAGCGCCTAATTCAACTTGCGCAATTAGCGCTGAATGACTTGCAAGGTAAATGTGTCAAGCTTGATGATTTACCTCTGTTTTTAGCTGGGCCAGAAACATTACCGGCGCAAACAGCAGCGTGTCATCCGCAGTTAATTCATCATATTTCCACGCAAAGTGAAATTCGCTTCCACGACAAGCACAGTGTGCTTATGCCGACTGGCAGAGCGGGTGGCGCATGGGCCTTGCAATGCGCGATGGCATATGTGCAGGCCGGTTACAGTCAATATGCTATTGTCGGTGGGGTGGACAGTTATTTGGATCATTATTTATTGGCGACGCTCGATAGCGATGACCGAATTCTCGCACAAGATGTGATGAATGGCTTTGCCCCCGGTGAAGGCGCTGGATTTTTCTTGATAAGCGGCGAACCTGAGTCATTCGAAAAAACCGACCAGATTATAAAAATCTATCCACCTGGGTTAGCTAGAGAACCAGGGCATCGTTATAGTGAAGCGCCCTATAAAGGAGATGGTTTAGCAGACGCTTTTACGCTGGCATTGGATGCTGCCGATTTACCCTCTATTAAGACGATTATGGCGAGTCTTAATGGGGAAAATTTTGGAAGTAAGGAACTGGGGGTGGCGGTGACGCGTAACAGTGACCGGTTTGATCCAAATTATGCAATAACTCATCCGGCGGATTGTTTTGGTGATATTGGTGCCGCATTTTTTCCTATTAGCGTCGCCTTAACAGCGGCGGGAATGTTGAAAAACTATTTACCTGAGCCTGTGTTAAATTATGCATCATCAGAGAATGAACACCGAGCCGCCGTTTGTCTGTCCAAGGTGTGATCTGGATCAACATTTTTAGCACTAGACTGTGAAATAATCAACCACATTAAAGTTGAAAAGCAAGGGGAACTATCAATGGGGCAAACAACATTTGCAAACAGCCGTGGCATTGTTCATAAAGGCAGCGGCGGTATGAGCATTGCTTTTCCTGATGTTTGTAAAACACCGGCGCCACCAGCAGGACCGATTCCTATTCCTTACCCCAATATTGGTAAAGCTTCGGATACCAGCAAGGGGCCAAAAAAAGTTAAAGTGGATGGTGAAATGCCCATGACCAAAGGTGCAATATACTCACAATCAAGCGGCGATGAACCAGGCACCGTTGGTGGTATCATTAGCGGTGTAAATAGAGGTGAATGCGAATTTTTACTGCATTCTTTTGATGTGAAGTTTGAAGGCAAGAATGTTTGTCGTATGGGTGATCCAATGTTTCATAATAAGAAAAATATTGTAGGATGAACTATGACAGAGCTTGGTGAGCTTGTTTCAGTTAATTTAATTGATGCATCTGAAGATGATAAATGTCCTTTTTGTTATGAAGCGAAGCATGACTTTCCATCAGCGAAAAAAAAATCTTCGGATAAGGTAAAAAGCATTCCCAAAGACCTATCCGTAGAAGTCGCAAGGAGAAATGAAGGCGATTACCCCTATACGACAGCAATGCATCATCTAATCTCTGCATTACAATGTTATGGCAGACTCAGAAGACTCGTGCGGATGGGCAGTATGATTGATTATGATATCAATAATCCCAATAATGGCATCGGTCTTCCGACCACACATTGGCGGCTTAAATACAACTACGCGGGCTTTAAGCAAAAATTTGGTGATTTCACTGATATCAATCAAAAAAGACATATATCATTTACCTTGATGAATGAACTAAAAGCACAGTGGCACGTGGGACACCATGCTTTCGACGTTGAAACTCCAAATAATTGGGATGTATGGAAAGAAGACGGCTCCAATGAATCATCTGGCGAGGATAGGGGGCACTTGGTATCATATGATACGTCTATAATAATTAAACTGCTGGCGATGATGGACTCCTGGATATCAGGAGGGTTCTGTAAGGATGATGAAGATAACAGTGATAAATTAAAAGCCGACATGGATCAATTGAGTTCAGACATTAAAGATAAACTTGATATGTTTGGCCAAAATACACCATGGAAAAGCTCACCTTTATTTGTTTCTCGTTTTGCTTATGAGTTTGCTGTCCAGGAAGAAGAATCCAACGTTTCAGACCCACTGCCAGGCCCATCTAAAAAGAAAAGGAAGAGAAGTTGAAAGATTTTTTTTTACTCGAACAAGACTTGCGCGCACCAGGGTCCGCATCAGTCGGTGAGTTGCCAGAAGACATGGATGCATACGATTGGATATGTGGTAAAAAAATGCCTACGCCTAAGTCACCGTTACGCTTGCCGCTCGCAAAAAGTAGCGGAGATTATCGAGGCGACATGATGAGTGGATTATTAACCTTGTTTTCAGATGAGCTTAAAGCTGCGCTTGAAATGTTTGCTGTAACAAATGTAGATTATTACCCCGTAGAATTGCAAGACCTAAATAATGGCGAAATTGAAGATGGTTATTGGTTAGCTAACATTATTGGTCGTATAGAATGTGTCGATAAGTCAAAAAGCACTATTAGGCCAAGGCCGGCTGGTGGCAAAGGGCAATTATTCTCGTTTTATATCGATGCTGATGCAACCAGAGGTTCCGCAATATTTAGGTTAAATGAAAACCCTGCTTTAATTATAATTAACGAAGCACTTCGCAACCACTTAATCGACTCCGAGCTAGTCGGTGTTAGAATGCGACGAACCCAGGATTACGATGGTTGGTGAAAATAAAAGTTTATTGCGTTATTAGACCGAAATTCGAGTTAACAATCTATTCCTAACCCACACTATAAATTAATGAATCCTTTGAAAAATTTCTCTGCCTATACCGAACAATACGCGGATGAAGCCGCGTTTCTGTGGTTATTTAGACACAATGCGTTAGTCGCACCCAACTATGATTTAGCTGACCTCGCTGAACTGGACGAACGACTGGAGGCTAATATTGACGGCTTGAAGCTATCGGGTGAAGATGGTTGGATATGTTGTGAAAATAATCTTTTTTTCGAAGAGCCAGGTGAGATTTTTGCAGCCAGTGTTATTGCAATAGGGCAAAGAAACAAAGACCGGCTGAATAAGATTTTTGCTATAGCCGTTGAAGACGAACATTTGCTGAATGCCATTGTTGATGCATTTGTCTGGTTTCCGTTTGAACATGTTAAAGTCCAACTTGACGAGCTTTATACAACAAATATCGCGTCAAAACAATATGTTGCGATTGCTGCATATGCTGAGTTTCGGCAAGATGCTGAGAAACTGTTTAATCATGCATTAACAAGTGATAACCCATTAATACAGCGACGAGTTATTCAGGCAGTCGCCGAATTAAAGCTGAAAAAATATTTACCTGGCCTGCTGTCCGCTATGGCGCATGATAACGAAGCTGTTCAATTTAGTGCTTGCTGGGCGGCAACCATTTTTGGTAATGCACTGGCGATGGAAAAACTCAAATCATTCCTGCTTCATCCTGAATATGCTGATGCCGCCTTGCCGTTGGTAATCATGCAAAAAGATGTTCAAACCACCAATGAAATCTTACGCGCGTTGTTTGCAGAAGATGTAACAAAACGTTTAGCCATCAAAGGGCTTGCTTATTTAGGTAATACTCGCTCAATCGATGCAATGATTGACATGATGGCCAAGCCAGAAACAGCAAGAATAGCGGGAGAAGCATTTTCCTGGATTACCGGGCTTGATCTAAGTTTCGGTAATTTTGAAACAGATGCACCCGAAGGATTTGATGCAGGACCATCAGAGTCTGAAAATGACGACAATGTCGACATGGATCCAGACGAGGATTTACCTTGGCCAAATCAGCTGCGGATTAAACAATGGTGGCAGGAACATCAGCAGAAATTTGATCTGCAAAAACGCTATATAAGCGGACAGGAAATGACAATATCAACTTTACAGGAAGTATTGAAATCAGGTAAACAACGACAACGCTCTATTGCTGCATTGAACCTGGCTGTTTATCAAAAAGAAACGGTTATGTTTAATATTTTCCTTCCCGCTGTTCGCCAAAAGGCAATGTTAGCGGGAGCTTAGGGTGAACAGCTCATGTTGACTACGTGTCGCGCAATAAATGGCGGGCAGACAATTGCGGGTAAATAATGGGGTAAATGAATAATATGCCTCAGTGTCAGTAGTGGGAAAGTAGTTGCATCATTGTCTCTACTATCGGCCGGCGATGTTTTTGCGGGCATTCAGTATTTTCTCTTGAAGCCTGAAAAAATATGTTACTCACTTTGGGGTTATGCTAATCTAATTAGATGATTTGCTTGAGGGTGGCACTATTTTTTTCAGTGTAGCTTTTGCAATAGTGAAAGATGAATTCGTGTACAATGACCCGCCAATCTTAGTGGTTCCCCGGTGTGGGTTGGTTACCATATTTAAAAACACTCTGTAAATTAAAGTTAAACTGATAATATTGTGAATGTCGTTGTGAATAGTGGAGAGCGGTACCTGTAGATGAAGCTCTCAATAATCTGTTGTTTCGTATTTTTTTTCATATCGTTTCAAGCAAAAGCAGGATTAAGCGTTGAGCTTGGTACGGCTTTTTTTGCGAATTATCTGTACGACGATAATTTTAACCGAGCTGCGTCCAATAACTCTTCATCGGCAAAAATCAAAACTCTCGGCGCTGTGATTTCAACTGATCTCCGTTATTATCGGCAGCATGTCAGTGCTAAGCTCACCTTTTTTGATGTTGGTTATAACACATTCGATTTTTTAAATTACCAGGGGGGTATTGGCGAACTCAAGTGGGATTGGTTTCAGGGCCGACGCTGGTTTGGTGATATAAATCTAATGGGCAGTCGCCAACGTACAGAAAATTCGGATTACATTTATCGAGATGATGAAATCAGCCAGCTAACGACAGGGATTGCGTTAAAGTACAAATTTACGCCGCGATGGCGTATGGGTTTACGCGGTAAATATAATCAACTGGAGCACAGTTCTGAAAATTTTGCTATAGCTAATCGGCGAGTTTTTAGTCTGCGCACGGCATTGCATTACATTAGTGCCGCACGAAATGATGTAAATGGGTTTATTGAAGTGCTCAACGGTCAGTTTCCTGAGCGTGGTGAAAATGTAAATCTGGCCAAGGAGTATTATCAGCTGCACACAGGTGCTCAGTTAGTAATTATTCCGAGAAAAAATGACCGCCTGCTTATGCAGCTTGGTTTTCTTGGTCGGGACAACAAGCAATCATTGAGTGATTTCACAGGGATTACCGGTAAGTTTAGCTATCAATTTACGCCTTCCAATAAAACTCAAATGGAACTAAGATTAAATAGGGATGTGATTAATTCAGACGAAGAAGAAGCCAACTATTATGTGAGATATGCCGCAAGTGCAGAACTGACGTGGAGCATTACGGTAAAAACCCAGGTTTTTTCAGAAGTGGCGTTTAATCGAAAGCAGTTTAACTTGAGTAATACCAAAGACAGAGAAGATACCGAAAAAATCTTTGAGTTTGGTTTGTCACATATGCCTGTTAACATATTAACAGCTCAATTGAAATTTAAAAACATCAACAAGTCTTCAACGGTAACGTTACTCAATTATCAAGCAAACCAAGTGAGCGCTGAAGTAACACTTCAATTTTAACAATATTCTTCTGGGTAAAGATATAATACAATGGCCATGCAAAAGTTGGATTGCTTATTGCCTATG
>CALZHW010000171.1 GCA_945787125.1 uncultured Ectothiorhodospiraceae bacterium | reverse complement strand
TCTCAGGTCGGCTTAAAGAAATACTGGTGTTATCTAATGGCAAAAAAGTCCCACCGGTTGATATGGAAGTCGCCATTTGTTTACATTCACTATTTGAGCAGGCCATGGTTGTGGGTGAAGGCAAGTCCTACCTCAGTGCCATTATTGTGTTAGAAGCAGAGCACTGGAAAAAATTTGCCGCGCAACTTGGTGTGAGTGCTGATGAATCATCGATTCACCTGCCGCAAGTTAAAGCAGAAGTTTTAAAGCTCATTTCGAATTGCTTAAGTGAACTTTCGGGTTATGCTGAAGTTAAACAAGTGACATTAAGCTTACAGCCCTGGACTGACGCCAATCACTTATTAACAGCCTCACTGAAAATCAGGCGAGCCACGTTAATGGAGCAGTTTTCTACAGAAATCGACGAAATGTACCGAGGGCATTAGGAGTCTGTCCGAGAATTCGGTCATAGGGGCGCGGTTATCGCGCCCAACTGACCACCCTAAATTAAAAAATTAAGAGAGCTCATCCATAATACTCACCAATTTATCACTAGTGCTGGCTTCTGAGGCCGCATGCCCCGCATCCTCAATCACACTGAGTGTCGCTTCGGGCCAGGCATTATGAAGCTCCCATGCGCTTTCCATGGGGCAGATAATGTCATACCGGCCCTGCACAATGTAGCCGGGAATATGGCGAATTTTATCAATCTCTTGTAACAGCTGATTCGTGCGTAAAAAAGCATCATTAACGAAGTAATGGCATTCAATCATCGCCACGGATAACGCGGTGCGCGGGTTACTGAAATGAGAAACAACCGTAGATTTTTGCCGTAAGTTAGCCGTACGTCCTTCCCACATCGACCAGGCTTTAGCAGCCGACATTCGAGCAATTTCATTGGAGCCCGTTAATATTTCATAGTAAGCCGAGACGATGTCGTCACGCCTTGCTTTAGCAATAGGGGCAATAAAGTCTTGCCAATAATCAGGGAAAATTCGACTCGCACCCTCTTGGTAAAACCAGGCAATTTCTCTTACTCGACATAAAAATATTCCGCGTAATACGAGCGCATTAACTCGGTCAGGGTGAGCTTGAGCATAGGCCAGTGCTAATGTCGAACCCCACGAGCCGCCAAACACTATCCAGCTTTCAATATTTAATCTAAGGCGAATTTTTTCAATATCAGCAATTAAGTCTTGCGTGGTATTTCTAACCAAGCTGGCATGTGGAGTGGATTTACCGCAACCGCGTTGATCAAATAAAACCGCACGATATTTATTGGGATTAAAGAAGCAACGATGATAGGACTCTGTGCCTGACCCCGGTCCACCGTGCAAAAACAATACTGGCTTGCCTTGTTGGCTCCCACTTTCTTCAACATGTAATGTGTGTAAGTTATCTACGCGAATACTATGCTGTACATAGGGTAAAATTCTAGGATATAGGCTAGCCATTCGATGACTCTTAAAGTAACTGAGATCACACCAAGAGTAACAGATTTGATAAAAAAAAACGAATCGCAACTATGCGCTTGCCGGCTATAACATGGACTGCACGACGCAATTTCCAACGGCAAGTCAGTGGGGTTTAGCCGTTAGCCAAACAGTCTATCTCCCGCAATACTACGCTATATGGAACAGTTTCTGAAAGTTCGCAATCGCTAAAATATTCTTTATTTCCGGTCTGGCTCCTATGACATCAATTTGGGCTTTGTCACCGCCAGCATGCTCCCTGAGCAATAAGAGCATACCCAGGGCGGAACTATCCAGGTATTCAGCCTGCGTCATATCCAGCGTATACCGTGCATTGGGTAAAAACTGTTGATAAGATTCTCGAAACGCCAGATGATCATTAAAATCAAATCGACCTTCAATAACGATGCTCACATTTGATCCATTATCTGAGTTCATACTTTTAACAGTCATTACTTCTTCTCCTTATATTCAGCATTCTGCATTTGCCGCCTAAAATAGTTCAATATCACCCGCATCCATATTTTCTTGCATTACAATTTTGCTTTTTGTGTTTGCCTGCAAGGCAGTTAACACTTGCTTTTCTTGTGTAATTATCTGCATCATTTCGTGAATTTTTTGCTCTGTGTTGGCGGTATTCACCGCTTCTTTCATCTTAACGATTGCATTAAGCCTTTGCTGAATATGCTCTAATAACTGGCGCGTAATATCTTCAAACTGCAAAGCTTGAACGGCCACATTCACTTCTTGTGAGATACTGTCGGTATTTTCTGATACTCGCATCAGTGTGTGCGCAATATAGCTGTTCAGGTTGTCCACTTCTTTAAGCGCCGTGTTAACTGTTAGTTTTGATTCTATGGCAAACATCATGTCTTTAGAGGCAACATGTTCAATGGTATTTTGCGCTTTTCTAATATTATCCATGGCTTCTGCCATCAACTCTTCGATTTTTCGACTCACATTATTTGTCGTTTGCGACAAGTTTCTCACCTCATCTGCAACTACACTAAACCCGCGCCCTGCTTCACCTGCTCTGGCTGCTTCAATGGCTGCATTTAATGCCAGCAAATTGGTTTGGTCAGCTATTTTACGAACTTCCTGAATCAAGTCTTCAACCTGGCGCATCACACTTGAGACATCGTCAAACCCATACATGACTTTCATACTGTCTTTGCTTGTTGAAATAAACTGCTCAATAAAAAAATCGAGCAGAGCATTCGCCTGACCGGCAAAGTTGGCAAAACTGACTTTATCTTCTCCCCCTGGATTCTCAGCGTTAGTGCCCGACTGGTTATCACCCGGTTCACCCTCTGATGTTCGGTTGACTAAATCCATAACCACGTTGGCTTGCTGGTGACTATGCGCATTTAAACCGTTAAAACTACTATGCAAATTTTCAACCGCTTCAGAAATTAATGTCGAGCAACGCTGCAAGTCCTTATTTAAAACGGTCACTTCCTGATCAAACAGTGAGGAAAATTGTTGATCCATATCGCTAGCGTGCCGAGTTTGAGTCTCATCGGCGAGATAAGACTTCGACTCAACTCTAGCTCCGTTTCGGTGAATTACCCATAACCATAAGCTTGTCATGCCGACAACAGTTGCGTAACCAATGTAAGCATGCTCAATAAACATTTGCACAAGAACAGCGCAGATGCCCACCAGTATAGGTAGTAAAAACTTACGCAAGATCGCCCCCTAATAACATTATATTTAAAAACCAAGTATCCGAAGCGAATGCCACAGGTATAACTATTTACGAACAGATTGATAATTTGTTTATCTATCGGTTAGACAAAGATTAAACTTAAGTTATGAGGGTGAATCAGTGCATCTTTCACAGCGAAACAAATAGGCCAGAGAGGGAATGGATGAGAGGAAACTCTGATTAGGTTTATTTCTCAAGTTTCGGAGTTTAAACTATCTCCTGTAATCAGCGCTCGTAACGAGTGCTGGAAGGTGGCACTGCTGCAACTTTGAACTCCGATTGTGAGTTTATATGACAACCACGTTTTTAACGCTTATATTAAACCCGTATTCATGACCTACGACGAGTGATTTGGCTTGCCGACCCAGCCGCAACTGCAACTCTACGCCGTTTTTCATTCTAACCTCACAATGATACTGCTCGCCGAGTGACACTTTTTCGGTAACGACTGCATTAAAATTCGGGCTGCCGTCAAGGTTAACCCCATTGATTTCATTAATCTTATCGGTGCTTTCGACCAAGGCAAAGGCAGACTCTGGCAATAAGATATGCGTGCTATTGCTATCAATTTCGTGGTTAAGCGTCAAGTGGCCACAGGCAGTATTAACCTGCCTCTCGCAAATGGATGAAATTTCAAGCAAATTCTGCCAGCCCAATGCCTGCGAACTCGCCACTGAGTTTGGTTGCGCAAAGACTTCCAGGGTTTTTCCAGTTTGCAACATTTTACCGTCAGCCATGATTGATACTTCGTCAGCAAGCAAACGGGCGTCGTCCAGATCATGCAAAGCCACCAAGACGGGTATTCCCGACTCCCTGACAAGCCGCTTTAGATCACGCCGCAAGTGGGTACGTAATTGGGTATTCAACGCAGCAAATGGCTCATCCAGTAAAAGCACGTCAGGTGAGCTGACCAAGGCTCGTGCTAGAGCAACACGTTGCTTTTCACCACCCGATAAATTCTCTGGATAAACCTCTCGTTTCTCTTCAAGACCAATGCGCCCTAGCCATTCGTCAACCACGGCAGTCTTGTTTTCTCGCGTTACGCCCCCTACCCCATAAGCAATATTGTCATACACTGATAAGTGATCGAACAATGCATAATCTTGAAATACCAAACCAATGTTACGCTTCTGCGGCGGCAGATGCAGTTTTTTTTTGGCGTCAAACAAGCTTCGGCCACCGCATTTTATGCTGCCTTGTTGTGGCTTTAGCAAGCCACATAGAAGGCGTAATAAGGTAGTCTTGCCACTGCCGGACGCACCCAGTAAGGCGTGAATTTCACCGCCACATAAATCAATCTTCACCTGCAAGTGGAATTTTTTTGTCTGGTATTCAATATCGGCATGCAACATGGCTTATGTTACCCGCCGGTTCGAGTTACCACGCGAATTCAGACCATAGACCAACAGTAATACCACAAAGGAAAAAGCCACTAGCGCTGCTGATAAATAGTGAGCGCGTTGATATTCGAGTGTTTCAACTAATTCATACAATGCAATAGACAGTACCTGAGTCTCGCCGGGAATATTACCGCCCACCATCAGCACCACACCGAATTCACCCACAGTGTGAGCAAAGCCGAGCACGCATGCTGCAATGAACCCACGTTTGATTTGCGGAAACACGATCGTAAAAAACACCCGTATTGGAAAAGCTCCCAGCACATAGGCCGCCTCAATCATTTTATAGTCTACTCGATCAAATGAAGCCTGCAACGGCTGCACAACAAAGGGTAAAGAATATAGCATTGAGGCAATGACTAGCCCAGTAAACGTAAAAGCCAGTGAGTAGCCGGTAAAATAAACCGACATTTCTCCGAGCAGTCCATTATTGCCCAGTAGCACGAGCATATAAAATCCTATCACCGTGGGTGGCAATACAATGGGAATAGCGACGATTGCTTCAATATAGGGCTTACTGAAATGTCGGGTATTAGCTAGCCACCAAGCTAGCGGTAGCGCCAGCATTATCAAAAGTATAGTGGTGATGCCTGCAAGTTGGGCGGTAAGCAGTATAGCTTGTGCGATCAATTAGTTACCTCAGTCAATTTAGCGGCGCATAACCCAATTCGTTTATCAGGCGTTGGCGAACGTTCTCACTCGTCATGTATTGCATGAATTTTTTTGCATTCGCCTTATTTCTCGCAGCGTTTACAATTGCGCCATATTGTATTATGGGCTGATAATTTACCAGTGGGATTAACCAATAGTCGGTGGTGATATTTTTAGCTAATAATTGCGAATGTGCGACAAACCCAGCGGCGACCGTGCCGTAAAATACATACTGAAAAGCCTGAGCCACATTCTCCGCGTATATCAGTGATCGGTTTGCTGGATAATGGCTGAGAACTTCTTCTGCGGCAAGCCCGTAGGGAGCAAATTTTGGGTTGGCAATAACCATGCGTAAAAATGGTTTTTCGCGTAATATTTGTTCGGGGTTTATGGTACCTGGCGACCAGAAAACTAATTCACCTCGGGCATACGGGAATACCATATCACGTTCAACCAGTGAATCCTCGATTAATCGATCGACTGTTTTTTTGTCCGCCGACAAAAAAACGTCAAATGGGGCGCCTTGCTTTATTTGGCTGTAAAGTTTAGCGCTGGAAGCAGAGATGATCTGAATTTGTACAGAATGCTCTTCTTCAAACGCATTTTTTAGCTGCTTTAGCGGAAATAGAAAATTACTTGCCACCGCCACCGATAAATTTTCCGCCGCAGATGCAACTTGGCCTATGAGCATTGCGCCGATAATAATCAATGATTTAGTAAAAATATTCATCGTATCCTAGAATAATGAAGATAAATTTTATCATTAAACTCTGAAAAAAAACTTGCAAAATACATGAGTATTTTGGTATGTTTTTGTTGCCTTGAATAAATAAGGCATTCACGCAGCATATAAAATTTACAATTTTAAAGAATGTTAGAGGGATAGATTTATGAGTCAACAAAAGCACATCATGTCACACGATGGAGTATATGTAATTTACCTGGCTGTTATGATTGGAGTTCTTACTGTTATTGGAATGAACCTGGCTTTCCACGGTTAATTCAACAATTAAGTACTGCTTTAAAAAAACGCGGCCTGATGGCCGCGTTTTTTATTGTCCGCAATAAATAATAGTCGATAAAATCCCTCAGGTATTAACCATCATATAAGCAGGGTTAATACCTAACCCATAAAATTTCTATGGTAATTTCTCTTGCATAAATCCCGCAACCGAGCTAAGTTTATATGGTCAGTTTTGCTGATGAATAGTACTTAATTTTACGATTAACGGGAGATAATTATGTCTAAAAAAAGAACTATGATCCATGGAGATGACGCGGTGTATGTGCTTTATTTATTAATTATTTGCACTGTGTTGATAGTCCTGGGTTCGTCGCTAGCTTTTCACGGATAAGCCGCTTTAGATTTAAAAACACTAACCTCAAACGTGAATGCCCTTGAGAACCGATGTTTTTACATCGGTTCTTTTTAGCCCATAACAAATATGCCGACCATACTTTTCACATGAGCTAGGAGCCTGTTGGCAGCATGCTCCGTCACCAAGCGTTCTGCTCCACCATTGTTAAGCGCCAGTAGCGCTTTATAGAACATCAGCTCTTTCATCTTTTGGCGGTAACTGGATGTGAAACCCATAAACATCGATATTATCCAGTACATTTATTGCTTTTTCCCTGGCCAATTTAGTTATGTCAATGATATCCAACTCCATTACCAAAGATAGCTCCCCCATCATGGCACGAATGCTTTCCGGCATATTCTCAAATTCAGCTGGGGCTTTTAAATAGACATAAGTATCCGGCTTCGTTTTACCTTTATAAATTTCACACAACACGCGCTAACCTCCTGGTTTTTTTAATCCGAATATTTCATGAATTCACGAGATTATCCGGGCTAAGTTGAATTATAATAAATTTGTTCATTATTTAAACCCTATTATATAACTCACTATCGAAGTTCACGTGTCTTTCCCATTATCAGCGCGCGTAGCGGCAGGGCCTTATCGAGAGCGTTGCCCTGTGAGGCCACATAGATGCTGCCGCCAAGTCTACAGGGATCTATTCACGGCGTCTCTCGGTAAGGCTTTGCCGCTACGGGCGCTGGAAAGGTAGCACTTTTGCAACTTTGAGCTCGGATTGTGAGTAAATAATTACTGTAAAGGCTTGTTTTCATCTAAAACATCTTATATGGTATTGACCCTGGAGAGGATGTTAATTTTGTATTTTCTTCACAATGAAATCAATAGTATACCTGTAATTAACAGGGCCTATTGCTTTAGTTATGCACATCTGAGGAGGGGTTTATTATGGGAAACGCAACGGTACCAGTAGTATTTTTGGGCCTTATTATGTTTTTATATGTG
>CALZHW010000170.1 GCA_945787125.1 uncultured Ectothiorhodospiraceae bacterium | reverse complement strand
ATTAGATAATTTGATTAGAAACCAGGTTAAAACCGGCAGATAATTTGGGTATTCTCATTTTACGCACCACTTTAACTGTTGGAGCGCTGCTTGGCTCTGTAGTACTTCCACTCACTGTCAAACCAATCTTTGCATGAGCAATAAACTATTCGGCAACACAACAGAGTCGTAAAATGACACTCAACTGACTTTTTCAGTTAAAATACGTCTAATGGCAATTGACTCGGATATTTCATAAATACCCGAGATTATCGCGCAGTGCGACGGTTTTACAGTAGTATATCTGATTGCACACCGTGCCCGTGTGTACGTTCCTAAATTAAAGATCAAGTGAGAAATCGTGTAATTCATGAATAAATCGGGTTAAGATCAACTAATGATAATATATGATTTAATTTGCGAGCATGAGCATTCATTTGAGGGCTGGTTTAAGTCAACAGAAGACTACGACAGGCAATTAGCTGAACAGATGCTTTGTTGTCCTGTGTGTGAATCTAGCCAGGTGAGGAAGGTTCCGACCGCTAGTTTTGTGGTCACTCGCGATACTCGCAGCTCTCGCAAGAATGCCAACAGCGAATCAATGAAACCTATAGAGAGTAATGCAAAACAGCAAACTATCGCTAAATTGGCTCAACTGGCAAGTTATTTGATTAAAAATACCGAAGATGTCGGCCGTAATTTCACCGAAGAGACAAAAAAAATGCACTATGGTGAAACGGAACAAAAATCAATACGGGGTCAGGCGACACTAGAAGAAGTGAAAGAATTGAATGAAGAGGGCATCGATATTATCGCCTTGCCCGGCACTATAATAGAGAAAGATAAGCTTAATTAAAAAGGTTTTGAGTATATGAAATTTGTCGGTAGTTTAGTTGTTGTAATCTGTCTAGTTGGGTCATTGAATGTGAGTGCAAGTACGCCAGCAGTGCAGGAACCAGGCAGTGAAAATTCGCTTCTTGCCTTTGAAACCTGGTTAGCAGAGTTTAAGCAAGAAGCTATTGCCCAAGGTATTTCCGAGGTTACGGTTAACGATGCCTTGACGGATGTGAAATTGATTAAACGGGTGATAAAGCTCGATAGAAATCAACCGGAATTTAAGCTGACTTTCCAACAATACCTGGATCGAGTGGCGCCACCTAGTCGGGTTAATCGCGGTAAAAAATTATTGCAAAAAAATAAAGTGTTATTTGAAAAAATTGAACAGGAATTTGGTGTGCAATCGCGTTTTATCGTGGCGTTGTGGGGCATGGAAACCGGATTCGGTCGCTTAACTGGCGGGTTTAACGCACCTGAAGCGTTGGCAACGCTTGCCTATGAAGGGCGTCGTGGTGCATATTTCCGTCGTGAACTGTTGAACGCATTACGCATTATTGATGCAGGCCACGTTAAGGCGAAAGATATGCAAGGGTCCTGGGCCGGCGCTATGGGGCAAACCCAGTTTATGCCATCAACATTTTTATCTTACGCAGTTGATTTTAATCAGGACGGTAAAATAAATGTTTGGCGGGATAAAGCCGATGCCTTAGCTTCTGGCTCTAATTACTTAGCAAAAGTCGGCTGGAAAGGTGATCAGACCTGGGGACGTAAAGTGCAACTACCAGCAGATTTTGATAAAAGCCTAGCTGATCTCAAGATTATCAAGCGTATCAGTGAATGGCAGGCTGTCGGTGTGCGCAAAGAAAACGGCACCAATTTACCAAAGCGCGACCTTGAAGCGTCTATCATTATTTTAGATGACGGCGCAGGACCGGCATATATGGTCTATGAAAATTTTCGCGCCATCATGCATTGGAATCGCTCAAAAAACTTTGCGACATCAGTCGGTATTTTGGCGGATAGAATTGCACGATAATAAATGAATTCCCAAATCGATAAGAAAAATCATAAAGTCTAATTTTGTTTGGGTATCCCTTACGGGTTACCCCGCATATCTGCAATATAATTTTGGCGATTTGCTTCTTTAAGTTTCGGCGTTCAAAGAAGGTCTGTTTATTAATTCATCAGAAAATACAAAAATATTTGGCTATTTGATCGATCTACGCAGCGCGACTCTCTTCCTTGATTATTAATTGAACAATTCCGTTAATTTCTCGCAACCCTGTTGCAGAATTGTGTAAAATTAATAGTTCTAACATGAATAATACCAAGAGGTTTTACATTGGAACAATTTCGCGGAACAACCATTGTATCAGTTCGTCGAGGCGGTCAAGTAGTGATCGGTGGCGATGGCCAGGTGACACTTGGCAATACAGTGATGAAAGGCAATGCGCGTAAAGTTCGTCGCTTATTTCACAATAAAGTCATAGCGGGTTTTGCCGGTGGCACTGCTGACGCGTTCACGTTGTTTGAACGCTTTGAAGGTAAACTGGAAAAACATTCCGGCAACTTGGTTAGATCAGCCGTTGAAATGGCGAAAGATTGGCGTACGGATCGCGTATTGCGCCGCCTGGAAGCTTTGTTGGCTGTCGCTGATGAGTCAGAATCATTAATTATTACCGGCAATGGTGATGTGATCGAGCCCGAAAAAGATGGCTTGATTGCGATTGGTTCTGGTGGCCCGTTTGCCCAATCAGCTGCGAGAGCGTTGCTGGATAATACGGAATTGGATGCAAAAAGTATTGTCGAAAAAGCGTTGCATATCGCGGGCGATATTTGTATTTATACCAACCACTCTCAAACCATTGAAACCCTCGAATTTAACAAATAATTAATAAACTGAATCAAATACTGGAATTAAATTATGTCGGAAATGACTCCCAGAGAAATCGTTCAAGAGCTGGATAAACATATTATCGGCCAGCAGGACGCAAAACGCGCAGTGGCCATTGCCTTGCGCAACCGCTGGCGCCGTAGTCAGCTGAGTGACGATTTGCGCAATGAAGTGACGCCTAAAAACATTTTAATGATTGGTCCTACCGGGGTAGGTAAAACAGAAATCGCCCGTCGTCTTGCACGCTTGGCGAACGCACCGTTTATTAAAGTTGAAGCAACAAAATTTACAGAAGTGGGTTATGTTGGACGAGATGTGGAATCGATAATTCGTGACTTGATCGATGTATCATTGAATCTCACCCGTGAAGAAGCGAAAGAACACGTGCAGCATCGTGCTGAAGAAGCGGCTGAAGAAAGGGTGCTAGATGCGTTGCTTAGACCTGCCCGTACCAGCTCAGAGGAAGCGGCGCCCACCGAAGAGTCCTCTAGCACTCGACAGCGATTTCGCAAAATGTTTCGGGAAGGAAAACTCGACGACAAAGAAATTGAAATTGAAGTGAAAGAACAAATTGGTGTGGAAATCATGACGCCACCCGGCATGGAAGATATGAGTAGTCAGATTGAGAGCTTGTTTCAAAACATGTCATCGGGTCGCACTAAATCGCGGAAGGTGAAAGTTAACGAAGCGTTCAAAATCCTCATTGACGACGAAGCAGCCAAGTTAGTTAATGAAGAAGATATTAAAACACAAGCCCTGAATGCCGTCGAGCAAAACGGCATTGTTTTCCTCGATGAAATGGATAAAATTTGTAAGCGCAACGAAACCAGTGGCGGTGATGTGTCACGTGAAGGTGTGCAGCGTGATTTACTGCCCCTGGTTGAAGGCAGTACGGTATCAACCAAACATGGCATGATAAAAACAGATCATATCTTGTTTATTGCCTCAGGTGCATTTCATTTAGCCAAACCTTCTGATCTAATCCCAGAGTTGCAAGGGCGATTGCCGATTCGGGTTGAACTTGATGCACTTTCTGCCAATGATTTTGTGCGTATACTTACTGAACCTGATGCCTCGTTAACAGAGCAATATAGTGCGTTAATGCAAACAGAAAATGTGACGTTAAAATTTACCGATGCAGGCATAAAGCGTATTGCGCAGGTGGCGTGGGAAGTCAATGAACGTACTGAAAATATAGGCGCACGTCGATTGCACACTGTCATGGAGCGCTTATTGGAAACCATTTCCTATGAAGCATCAGATCGTGGTGAGGAGACAATTGAAATCACTGAAGATTATGTCAATCAATATTTGTCTGATCTGGCGCAGGATGAAGATTTAAGTCGCTATATCCTATAACTAAGGCACTACTATGAAAACTCCAACACCCACAGAAATAAAATTGCATCAAGTTTCACGCTTGTTAGAGGTGTCTTTTGATGATGGTTCAGTTTTCAAATTTAGCTGTGAATTTTTACGCGTGCATTCACCGTCAGCTGAAGTTCGTGGACACGGTATCGGTCAGGAAACCTTGCAGCTTGACAAGGAAAATGTGACGATCACTGAAATTGAGCCAGTAGGGCAGTATGCTATCAAGCCCATTTTCTCTGATGGGCATAAAACCGGGATTTTCTCTTGGCAAGAGTTGCACCGGCTGGGAACGCAGCAGGAAGAACTTTGGCAAAATTATCTTGCTCAGCTGAAAGCAGCCGGACATGAACGCAAGGCACATTAAAAATGAATGACTCCAGTCACAAAGAAAAAACAACTCATTTTGGCTATGAGCAAGTTAAAACTGATGAGAAAGCGAAAAAAGTCGCTGATGTTTTTCACTCAGTAGCCGCCAAATACGATGTCATGAATGACCTTATGTCGTTTGGCATTCATCGCATCTGGAAGCGCATTACGATGGAGTATGTGCGTCCTCGTGCCGGGCAGAAAATGCTGGATTTGGCCGGTGGCACAGGCGATTTGACGGCGAAAATGTCACCCAAGGTGGGTGACAGTGGTTTGGTGGTATTGTCTGATATTAATGAATCGATGTTAAATGTCGGGCGGGATCGATTAGTCAATGATGGCATTGTGAGTAATGTTCGCTACGTGCAGGCGAATGCGCAGTCATTACCATTCCCGGATAATTATTTTGATTGTGTCACTATTGCTTTTGGACTACGCAATGTGACCCACAAAGATCAGGCACTGGCTTCCATTTATCGGGTATTAAAACCCGGCGGTAAGTTATTAGTGCTGGAATTTTCTAAACCGGTTGTGCCGGGTCTTAGTTCTATCTACGATTTTTATTCTTTTAATATTTTGCCGAAAATGGGCCAGGTGGTTGCAAATGATGGCGACAGTTATCGTTATCTCTCTGAGTCGATACGCATGCATCCTGATCAAGACTCGTTAAAGGAGATGATGCTAGCGGCAGAGTTTGATCGGGTTGATTATATTAATATGACCGGTGGTATTGTAGCGTTGCACCGGGGTTACAAATTTTGAAGCTTATCGCTCTGCATGATTATGCTGGATTTGGCCGTCGCTTGGCTGCAAGCTTAATAGATACAGTTTTTTTCCTCATTATTTTTTTGTTAATTCAGATAGTTTTTTCCAGTATGGGTTTGCGAATATCTGTTTTTGGCGGCTGGTTTGAACAACCCTTCATCTTGTTAGTGACCGCTTTTATGTGGATCAAATTTATGGGCACGCCTGGCAAGCTTTTACTGGGTTGCCATGTCGTCGATGCGGAAACCCAGCAGCCACTGACACTGGTTCAAGCATTGGTTCGCTATCTGGGGTATTTTGTTTCACTCATTCCGCTTGGTTTGGGGTTCTTCTGGATTTTATGGGATAAACGCCGTCAGGGTTTTCATGACAAATTAGCCAAGACAATTGTTGTGCTGGATGTGCGTCACCAGGGTGCTGACGAGTCACAAAAAACTCTTGAGCAACTTATAAAGGAAGTCAAATGATATTACCGTCTCCAGTAGTGAGCAGTCTTGAGCTGGCGTTGAACAATGCTTTGCGACTGGATAATCACAGTTTTAGACGTGTCGTGTGTTTGGTCGGTAAAGTTATAAAAATAGACTTGCAGGTTATAGATTTACAATTTTATCTTGCACCTGTACCTGATGGCATTCAAGTTTTAGCCGACTATGATAAGGAGCCAGATGCCACAATAGAAGGTTCGCCGCTGGCGTTATTACGCACGGCGTTGATCAAAGATCAGCAAACCTTGCGCGCAGGTGATGTCAAAATTATTGGTGACACCGATCTGGGTCAGAAATTTCAAGCTATCCTTAACAATCTGGAAATTGATTGGGAGGAATCGCTATCGCAGTTGTTTGGCGATGTGGCTGGTCACCAAATGGGCGACTTGATTCGTGGTTTTAGTGCTTTCGCACAGAATGCTTTTGATTCGCTTAGTCAGTCAACCACAGAATATTTTAAAGAAGAATCAAAAGATTTGCTCAGCACGACAGAAGTAGAACGTTTTGCCGATGGGGTTGATGAAATACGGGCCGCGACTGAACGATTGCAACTACGCATTGAGCGATTACAAAAAAAATCATTGGAGCCCTTGTCTTGATTCCATTGCGGCAACTGTTACGTTTACTTTACATTAATCGAGTATTGGTCCGGCACGGCTTAGATGAGTTAGTTTTCACACTGCATCTGTTTCGTCCTTTTCGTTTTGTTCAATATATGTTGCCTTGGCGCTGGTTTAAGTCAGACAAAAAAGATCGGCCGCGTGGTGAGCGTATTCGCTGTGCATTGGAGGATCTAGGGCCAATCTTTGTGAAATTCGGTCAAATGCTCTCAACCCGCCCGGATTTATTACCGCCGGACATTGCCCAGGAATTGGCGATGCTGCAAGATAAAGTGCCACCATTCCCTGGGGAACTTTCCCGTCAAATTATCGAGAAGAATTTTTCTCAGCCCATTGATGAAGTATTCGAGTCCTTTGAAGATAAACCCTTGGCCTCCGCTTCCATTGCTCAGGTGCATGTTGCAACGTTAAAAGACGGCAAAGAAGTGATTGTTAAAGTGGTGCGCCCCAATATTGAAACAACCATTGGTCGAGATATCGCATTGCTTTATGTGATGGCAGAATTAGCCCACAAATATTGGTCTGAGGGGAAACGCCTGCGCCCGGTAGAGGTCGTTAGCGAATATGAAAAAACAATCTATGATGAGTTGGATATGCAGCGCGAGGCAGCCTCAGCGACGCAATTACGGCGCAATTTTTCAAAGTCAGAATTATTGTATATTCCTGAAGTGTATTGGGATTACACCCGTGAGCAGGTCTTGGTCATGGAGCGCATTCATGGCATACCGGTGAGTAATATCAAACGTTTGGTTGAAAATAATATTGATCTTGAGAAGCTCTCGGAACAAGGTGTGGAGATATTTTTTACGCAGGTTTTCAAGCATAATTTTTTCCATGCTGATATGCATCCAGGTAATATTTTTGTCTCACCTGAAGGGCAGTATATTGCCATCGATTTTGGGATAGTTGGCAGTTTAAATCCCGCTGATCAACGTTATTTAGCGGATAACTTCCTGGCGTTTTTTAACCGCGACTATCGGCGTGTCGCGGAACTGCATGTGGAGTCTGGCTGGGTGCCGGGTGATACGCGTATTGATGAATTTGAAGCCGCCATTCGCTCAGTCTGTGAACCGATCTTTGAAAAACCATTGCGGGAAATTTCTTTTGGTCAGGTATTATTGAGATTGTTTCAAACCGCTCGGCGTTTTGAGATGGAAATACAACCACAATTGGTCTTGTTGCAAAAAACCTTATTGAATATCGAAGGCTTGGGTCGTGAATTAAACCCTAATCTTGATTT
>CALZHW010000169.1 GCA_945787125.1 uncultured Ectothiorhodospiraceae bacterium | reverse complement strand
TGGCGGGTAAGATTCTTTTCAAAATGGCAAATAAGGTCGTCGGCTGAGTGACACGGTAGCGAATTTTAGGTGATTCACTTTCCAATGCATGTAAAACTTTTTCTAACACTGCTGCAGGGGGCAGGGTGAATGGGGCGGTTTTTCCAGTGCTAGTGAGGCGCCGTACCAGTCCTTGATAGTTTGTTTTATAGACACTGTTTTCTGCATCGATATTCTTCTGAAAAGCCAAGTAGGCATTGGCGCGAAATTTTCCGCTGATAGGGCCTGGTTCGATCAGGCTGACTTTAATGGGGGTATCGCTTAGTTCCAATCGCAGGGTATCGGTTAAACCTTCCATGGCATATTTTGTCGCGTTGTAAGCGCCGCGATAGGGTAAGCAAATAAAGCCTAAAATAGAGCTGTTTTGAATGATGCGGCCGTAACCTTGTTGACGCATAATCGGCAATACTTGGGTGATTAATTCATGTGCGCCAAATAAGTTGGTCTCGAAATTTTCACGCAATGCCTGGCGACTTAGATCTTCAACGGCGCCGGGTTGTTGGTATCCACCATTGTTAAATAACGCATAGAGTTTGCCGTTGTTTGCCGTAACGATTTTTTCCACGGCTTGTTTAATACTTGCTGAGTCGTCGAGATCTAACAGCAATGCATCAGCAAGGCCCTGGCTTTTGAGTTTTTCAACATCTTCTACTGTTCGGGCGCTGGCAAAAACTCGATAGCCTCTTATCAATAGACCTTTGGCGGTGGCTAAGCCAATGCCGGAAGAGCAACCGGTGATTAAGATACTTTTTTTGTCTTCTTGCATGACGTGGTTTACCTGGTTTTAACTTATGATTGGGCAGTTGTCTGTATATTGTTTATGTTCGGCATTATAGAGATTTTTACTGAAAGGCGTGAGTCTATAAGCAATTTATTCACTCAGTGCGCAAAGCGTCGATAGGATCAAGATTTGCTGCGCGTCTCGCGGGCAGGACGCCGGCCAGTAATCCAATTAATATGGCAGTCGCTTCAGCGAAAAATACAAAAGACCACGGTGTATAAACGGGTAGAGCGGGGATGGCAAATCCTAGCAGTTGCGCACCACCAACCCCCAATAGTAAGCCGAACATGCCGCCAAGCGCTGACAATAAAACCGCTTCGCCCAGAAAAATCAGCAGAATTTGATTTTTTGGCGCGCCCAGCGCTCGAAATAAACCGATTTCGGAAACCCGTTCATTGACGGCAATGCTCATAATAGTGAGTACGCCAATCCCGCCGACAAACAAGGAAATGCCGCCCAAGGCACCGACGGCAAACGTTAACACGTTGAGAATAGAGTTCAATACTTCGAGCATTTGATCCTGGGTGACGATGGTGAAATCTTCGCGTCCATGTTTGGCAATGAGTACACGTTTCATGCTGGCAATGACTTCGTCGACATTGGCGCCAGGTGTGTATTTAACTTGGATTTCCATCAGGCCATTGCGGTTGAACAATTCCATGGCACGTGCGGTAGGAATATTCACCGAGTCATCCAGATCAATGCCGAGGATTTGTCCCTTGGATTCCATCACGCCAATGACACGAAACCGATTGCCACCAATACGGATCAATTTCCCCAATGGATTTATATCGCCAAAAAGTTCATCACGAACCTTGCTGCCTAAGACGGCATAAGGTCGCGGTGATGCCGTGTTATCATCAGGAAGAAACTTACCGATAGCTGGATAAAATTCAAAAACTATTGGTGACTGCGGGCCAACGCCGTAAATGGTGGTGCGCCGCTGTCGCGCGTTGCCTTCAACTTCTGCATTGCCTTGCACGACACTGTTGACCGCTACAATTTGCGGAATTTTTTTCAGTGCTTCACCATCTTCCAAGGCCAGCGGACGTGTAGTGCTTAGTGCGGCGACGTTGCCCCCATGTGTTTGGGTGGTGCCAGGCTGAACGCTGATGATGTTGCTGCCAAATTGTGAAAATTCACCCATGACATATTGATGTAAGCCTTCGCCAATCGAAGTCAGTAGCACCACTGCCGCAATACCAATCGCGATACCTACAGCCGTCAAAATGCTGCGCATGCGATGTGATATCAGCGAGAAAAGTGTCAGTTTTATGAAGTCTTTGAGTAACATTATCTTTTATACAGTGCCTCCACCGGATCAAGTTTCGCCGCCCGTTTTGCGGGTAAAATGCCGAAAATCACGCCAGTAAGCACCGCAACAACAACGGCAGAAATGTGTGCCCACCAAGGGGTGATGAATTGTATGTCAGGAAACGTTTGAGAAATACCCAGTGTGCCGAGATAACCAATAATGACACCACAGAAAGCACCCAGTAAGGATAAAAATATGGCTTCTGTCATAAACAAGTTTTTAATCAAGGTGGGTGAGGCTCCCACAGCTTTGAATAACCCAATTTCTGCTGTGCGTTGTGACACGGAAATTAGCATGACATTCATTATTAATATACCAGCAACGGCTAAACTGATTGCGGCGATTCCGGCAACCGCCATAGTCAAGGTTTTAAGGATGTTATCGAATGTTGCCAGGATGGCATCTTGCCGTATAACCGTGATGTCTTCTTCCCCCTGGTGGCGTTTTTTTATGAGGTTTAAGACCTTTGTTTTGGTTTTATCCAATGTGTCTCGATCTTCCGTTGTTATGAGAATACGAAATAACGACGGGGAATTAAAGACCGTCTGCGCTGAAATGACAGGAATGATTACCGATTCATCCATATCCATGCCGAGAGATTGGCCTTCTGACGCTAATACGCCAATGACTCGAAAGCGGCGATCACCGATTCTTAACCATTGCCCAATGGCACGGGCATTTTTAAACAATTCTTTTTTTACCGTGGCGCCAATGACGCAAACGGGGGTTGCACTGTGAAAAGTTGTTTCAGGTAAGAACTGACCTTGGGCAACGCTCATTTTAATCACATGTTGCATATCCTGAGAGGAGCCAAAAACCGGCACTTCTCTTTCAAGCCCAGCATAAGATATCGGTGCCGCGCCAACCACGATCGGCGCAAGATGCTTCACTGAGGGAATGCGTTTTATAGCCTGAGCATCATCCAGTGTCAGGTCTCGTGGTGTTTCGCCAATAAATGCCGAAGGGTTTGCGCCGCCGGTGGTTTCTGAGCGGCCGGGTAATACGATTAATAAATTACTGCCCATAGAAGAAAACTGATCTACTACATAGAGTCGAGCGCCTTCGCCCAAGGCTGTTAGCACGATAACGGAAGCTACTCCAATTGACATGGCTAGTAACATCAGGCTCGTTCTGAGTTTAGCAAACGTCAGGGCTTGCCAGGTAAATGACAGAGTGTCGAAAATTCTCATGGCGATTGTTTGTTGTGGAGCTCAGATTGTATTTTGCCGTCAATCATTTTAATCTCACGGCTCGCACGCCTGCCTAACTCGGGATCATGCGTTACAATTAATAAAGAGATGCCCTGAGTATTTAGAGTTTCCAATACTTCAATGATTTCTTCCCCAGACTTGCGGTCAAGGTTGCCTGTCGGCTCATCTGCCAAAAGAATTTGCGGCTGCATAATGGTCGCCCGA
Source organism: uncultured Ectothiorhodospiraceae bacterium (assembly GCA_945787125.1). Classification (GTDB taxonomy): domain Bacteria; phylum Pseudomonadota; class Gammaproteobacteria; order S012-40; family S012-40; genus CALZHW01. The sequence goes on along the minus strand of CALZHW010000169.1, from coordinate 4,026 downwards.
GCAATGGCAACCCGTTGTCGTTGTCCACCAGATAATTGATCGGGTCGATGATTTGCACGATCGGACAAACCGGTATTGTGTAACACTTTCTCTACACGTTGCTTTCTTTCAGTGGGTGCGATACCTGCAAGCAACATGGGTAATTCAATGTTTTCTGCGGCGGTCAGGCGAGGCACTAAATGAAATGATTGAAATATAAAACCAATGGTTTGTTGGCGAATTTTTGCTTGCTGTTCTTCTGTTAACGAGGTGACAGCCGTATCGTTAAGGAAATAGTTGCCAGTGTCGGGACGATCCAATAATCCAATGACGTTGAGCAAGGTGGATTTACCAGAGCCGGAAGGTCCCATTATCGATAAATAATCACCGGCTTCAATGCGTAGATTAACATTGTCGAGTGCATGAACTTTTTCCTCCCCTACCTGGTAAGTGCGAGTGATGTTGTCGAGTTGAATTTGTGTTTCATTCATTGATTTTCTTTTCGGGCTTAACCTGAACGCCGTCGGCCACCCCTTCACGATCAACCGACAGAACAATTTTATCGCCAGCCTTAACGCCTGCGGTAATTTGGGTGAAACTCCAATTCGCTATGCCTATTTCAATGGGTGTCAAATGAATGGTTCCATCTGTCTCGTCATAAAGATAGACTTTGTTGCCATCTAAAATGGCTTCGGTTGGCACACGAATGACATCATGTTGAGATTCGATGATAATTTCCAAATCAGCAGAGTAGCCCGGTTTAAGCCGGCGGTACTCATCTTCATTCATAAAAACAGCTTCTATATCAACCGTGCGGGCTTGTTTTTCCACTTCGAAAACATAAGGTGCAATACGCCGTACGGCGCCGAGAAAATGCTGGTTCGGAAACGCGTCCAGGGTGATGCGCGCCTCCATGCCTTCTGTGATATTGGGTGCATCCACTTCATCAATAGGTGCCAAGATGTATAAACAACTCGTATCAACAATGTCGATGGCGGGTGGCGTAGGAATGCCTGGCGGTGAGGGTGTCACATATTCGCCAAGCTCACCATTGATTTCAGCAATACTACCGGCAAAGGGTGCGCGAAGTCTGGTGCGTTCCAATGACGCTTGCGCCACATCCAGCCGGGCTATGCCGACTTCTGCACGTGAATTTGCCGCCTCGCAGGCTGCTTTAGTGGTTTTAGTGTGGGTTTGTGCTTGATCAACTTTTTCTTCCGAGGTGATTTTTTCCTTCCATAATTGCATCACCCGTTGCTCATCACGTTTGGCCGCATCGGCCATCAGGCAAATTTCTTCGGCATTTTGTCGGGTGGCATGCACTTCGCTTTCGGCGAGCTTTACCTGGGCAAGCAGATCAACATTCCAGATTTCCAGCAATAGTTGGTCAGCATCTACTTTGTCGCCCTCTTTAACGGCCAACTTCGCAACTTGGCCACCAATCGCTGGTGATAGTTTTGCGCGGCGACACGCTTTAACCGTACCTGCGCGGGTATTGGCGACAGTGTATTCCACAGTGCCTTTATCAACTTCTTGAATTGAGACAGCTATTGCCGTATTCGCATCTCTCAACATCAAATAAAAAACAATGGCGACAATTACCGTAACGAGCAGCGCTATTTTCGGGTGTTTCTTTAGCAGGTTCATAAGTATGATTCATGGGTGTGGTTATACATAGTGTATGCACTGAAAGGCGGTATATCAAGTGTTAGGGAGGGTAATCAATGGAGTTAGGCTCGATCGATTGTTTATTTCCGGCTTAAAAAAATAGGTCGGTTATTGAGTTGTAGGTTGGCTACTGTTAGTTTGTCTTGAGCACTATGGTTTGCGGCAGAGTGTGGTGAGCAAAATCGATCGAGACTGCCCCTTTTGATTTTCCTGAGTCGAGTTGAATAAGTTCTAGTGTAGATACTTCGAGCTTAGGGGTGGTAAGCGAGAATAAGTACAAAAAATACGGTTCTCGTTTAGGAGTATGTTGGGTGATTGCTAAGTTGTAGCAGTCATCCTACGACCACCACAAATAATAAAACCCAACACTGGCCAAAAAAGTAATGATAAAGCCTGCCGCATATTCGGCCATTGGAGGATGAAGAGGGGAATGAAAACGCCGGTTGGCTCTCATTATACCTGCCACTAAAAAGGCGAATAAAAACATAGAGGCAAAGACTTTGGCTGTGATGATTAAAAAGCTCATAAGGATCGAATTTTGTTAGTTAAGGAAAAGTCCACGCCAGTAGATATGGCGAGCTGTACATTATAGTCGTCTCAATGCATTGCGCGCTTCTTTGTTGGCTCGTTCAGTAATCTGCATAAGCACCGTTCTAATTAAGTTGCGAGTCAATTCCTCTTTGGATTGTGCCACTTTCATTCCCAGGGCTTGCATTAGTTTGCTCATCAGGCATTCCACCCAAATACTAACATTCTCTGCCAGATTAATCCCTTTTGCCAAGATATAAGCGATCTTGTCCGCGATAGTAAAGGTGGTGACAAATACCCCTTGGAGTGAAATAATCGCCGCCATGGCAACTTTCTTTAACACGTAAATCAATGCAGAATCCACCCAGCGCCAAAACGCCACGCTACTGCTATCTACCGCAGATTTTGATTTTAACCAGGACTCAATGGCCGATTCGATGGTATAAGGGCTTTCTGGTGTTTCCGATAAAAGACGCCAGGTCTTTCCCTCCACGGATTTTTTGTAGTTTGCCATTTTGTGAGCTTCACCTGACATAAGTGGTTCGGCAGAGAAAAGGTAGTGGCCGTTTTCGCCATAGGGTGCATGCATAAACGGGTCAGAACTCCAAATCTCCTCAAAAAATAATCTCCCTCATAAACCCTAACTGATTGAAAAAAATCGCATTTGCGCTATAGTGCTAACTCCATGCAAAATCTTAATTTTTGGTCGACGTTAAAATGCTATCAGAAGGGTGAAAAATGGAGCAATTTGCAGCCGATTTGACCGTTGAAACGCCAGAAAGTATCACTGACGGCGCCATGACAAATCCACCGGAAGTCCGGCTTATTAAAGACTCAGACCAAACCTATTATGTCTTTTACCGCCATCAATTACTCGCACAATACCAACAGCATGATAACTACTCGCGTAATATGCTTATCGTACAACTTTTTTTGTGCCATAAAGTACCGCAAAAAACACTCTCCCACGTCTTTCATTTAACGGTTCCCCACATCAGCAGCCTCGTTGGGCAATACCGGCAATCAGGCAGTGCAGGTATCGAAGACCGTACTGTGGTGCGAATTGGCAACAACCAAAAAATCAAAGGTAAAGTGGCTGACGAAATCGTAAAGCAGCTAACAGTCACCACGGGGCAACGGCCAACCTATAGTGCGGTTGGAAAAACAATTCAAGAAAAATATGGCGTTCAAGTTAGCCCGCAACGCATCAGTGGTTGGTGGAAAGCCTACCAGCAGGAAAGTCAGATACTGCAACAAGTCGTCAATGACACTGAACAATTGGCCTTGCCAATAGAAGAGTGTTCGACGGTAGAAAAGACAGAAAAATTATTTGAGAAAAACCCCAATAACATCGTCAAGTCTGCGCAACACACCAATGATGTCAACAGCGAAGATCAAGATGACAATACCGAAGATAATGCAGTGGTTGGCGGTGATTGGCAAACCAATAACGTCGCCGGTAGCTTCATACTCTACGCTATGTTGAACGAAAGCCAGTTTCTTAAACCCTTCATTAATCACCTGAAAGACACGCTAACAACGCATCGGAAAACCGTAGAGCGGGTTATGCTTACCTTATTTTTCATGCATGCGCTGCGGCTAAAAAGTATAGAACAAACCAAGCACTTAGTCGCCGCCCATTTTGGTCCATTAGTATTAGGCGCATTCTGTCGTCTCCAGAGTTTGCGCTACGCTATCGATGATATCACTGGACATAAACATTTTGATAAGGCCATAACGCAACACTATCAAAACATCTGTCAACATACCGAGTTGGGTGATGACATCTACTACACAGACGGCCATTTCAGTAATTACTACGGTAAATACGCGATACCCAAGGGGTCTGAC
>CALZHW010000168.1 GCA_945787125.1 uncultured Ectothiorhodospiraceae bacterium | reverse complement strand
TAACCTCGGCACGATGAACGTTTTGTTAGGGCATATATACCCGTTAAAATTCGCACATTGACAATTATTCAATCGATATCTATAATTCTTACATATTTCTTACTTTGTGAGCCAGAATACACATGGAAACGACTAAATTATCTAGTAAAGGTCAGGTAATTATACCTAAACCACTGAGAAACGCACATCATTGGGAAACCGGGCAAGAACTTGTTGTGATTGATATGGGTGATGGAATTTTGCTTAAACCGAAAACTCCTTTTCCAGAGTCAAATATTAAGGATGTAGCTTCATGCTTAAAGTATAAAGGTAAGGCTAAATCATTGGAAGATATGGAAGATGTTATCAAAAAGGGAATCGAGGACCAGTTTAAATGATAGCCGTTGACACTAATATAATTATTCGATTTCTTACGCATGATGATGAAAGGCGATATAAGAAAGCGTTTACAATATTTAACAAAAATGAGGTGTATATCTCTGATACAGTGGTTTTAGAAACAGAATGGGTATTGAGATATGCCTATAAATTTTCATCGGAAGAAATTTGTGATGCTTTTGTTAATTTATTTGGTCTAAAAAGTGTTCATTTATCTAATCCGACTTTCATTGCTCAAGCGATAGAGTGGCATAAGCAAGGAATTGATTTTTCCGACGCACTACACTTAACTCAATGCCAGCAGTTTGAGAAATTTTACACGTTCGATAAAAAATTCATTACAAAAGCAAAAAATTTATCAGCGTGTGAAGTTACGTTGCCCTAACGCCGCAATAAGCCCTGTTCTCAGATTCCGATGGTGTCGCAAACACTTGCCATGACGCGTTTGAGACTGTTGCTTTCTGACCAATCAACGCTGTCAGCTTTTCCCCGTTTTATCGGGCTATCCTACTTGACCACAACTCTACAATATTTCGGGACTCAACAGAGAGCCTATACTCTCGTTCCACCCTTGCTCCGCACACCTTGTTACCAAGATCGCACCTGGGCTTCACTACCAACTTGTTGGCTAGACTTTAGTTTGGTGGGACTGGAAAATTGCTTTCCGCACCCACTGGGTAACATTAATCAATTTCAGAAATCTATATTTCCTCCCAAGACTTTGAATTTACTTCGGCACGATGAACGTATTGTTAGCTGAAATATTAGTGGGTGCCCGCCAAAAGACCTGCTACACTGAGATCTTCGTCAATGTCAGGCCAATGTATTCCTTCTCCATCGCCCAAGAACTCCCAATTTTCGAGTTGTTCTATACTGGCTTGGGAAAGTTTGGGAAACCAAACTAAGGGAGCTGAGATTGTACGACCATCAATTAATTCAACAACTATGGCCGCATCTGTAAACATGACATTATGTGCTTGTGGGTGCAACTCAACGGCTAAAGTACTCATTCCAGGGCTCCAGTAAAGTTTCTCTATTCTCAATTACTAATGCTTCAAGCTTTCTCAACTATTTGGGAGAAAAACGTGTGGAACTAGCTAAAGAGACTGGTAACGGGCTTGCCAAATACTGCTACTTCTTACCACCGTATTATCAAAGAACCAAAGTCCCCCCAAACGATATGACCAGGACAGACATGGAATTTCTAATTTGAAATTATTTTTGTGGATGTCCTGACAATTTCGTTAAAAATAAAAGGGTAGCGTCCCTTTTATCCATAGGTTAACGATCGCGGAAAGCGGCAGGCCGGAGCGGAGTGAGGCTTGTGCTATTGCACCGCGGAGGACTGCCCGCTTGACAGCGCTCGTTAGGCCGCATTTATCTGTAACTTTTCTACTTCACGCAGATCTACATTTTTTTTCGTGCCATAAATTATAAGCATCTTGCATTGACAACCAGCTTTCTGGCGAACGCCCGAGCGTTTTAGAAAGTCTTAAGGCCATTTCTGGGGACACGTTGCTTTCACCTTTTATTAGACGATTGAACGTGGAGGGAGAAACCTTTAATTTTTCAGCAACCTTGCGTGAACTAATATCAAAAGGAGATAAATATACTTCTTTGATGAATTCGCCTGGGTGTGGTGGATTGTGCATACTCATTAGTGATAATCCTCGTAATTAACTACATGGGCATTTCCATTTTCAGAAACACCGGGACACCCATGAAAACCAATCACTATTTTTCGCAATTTAGATCGCTGTCCTAACAAATAACGCTAACAAATAACGGACTTTCATCGTCTATTTGCCGCCAGCTCTGCTTGGCGCACGGGGTGTCCATATATGTCCTTATTTAACCTCGTAACTTCCGCCCATCGGATTGACCGTCACGCTAAAGGTACGGCTGGTCTTGGCGCCCACCGTATCGGTCGCGGTGACCGTCACCGAATAAGTGCTACCATTTGCATCACCAACAGACGGTGTCCAACTAATTTCACCCACACCATTACCAAAATCGGTCAAAATATTCTTCGTCTCATCAGCTGTAGCCGGTAAAGTGTTGGTTTGACTCAGGCTCACACCCGCACTATCCGAATCACTGGCTTCCACTGCCACAGTCATCAAATCACCTTCGGTCACTGTTTGCGAACTGAAGGCATTCAAGCTCGGCTTACTATTCGTGGTTGTGGTCGTATCGTTGGTGGTGTCGCCTGAATCCACCGAGTGCACATCTAATTTGTCGAACAAGGGATGGGCTATCTCACCGCCTTTCACGCCAGACTTGAAACGAATTACGTTGTTACTCACCGCAGGAAGATTGACCGTCCAGATCATACTCGCCCAGACACCGCGACGCCCGGTAGCCATCGGCTTACGCACCCCCTGACTGACCCCATTCACAAAAAGCTCTATCGGTTGTGCAGCGCCTTCCCAACTGTAGCGAAGGCGCAATATACGATCACCGCCACCCGGCACATTAGTCCATTCAATAGTTCCACGCGTGTGCATATCGTAATAACCTGTACCGGTATAATCGGTATGGATATGCTTCACGTCACCGCCGGATTTGGTGTTGGCCTGCTCTACCTGGTAAGTCGCTAGATACTTCCCTAACCCCGAGATTTGGCGAGGCGCCAGTGACACATCATCCCAGTAAGTCTCGCCGCCAGTATTATCCCACCAGGTGCGAAACAGGGCATCAAACATTTTGGCGCCAGTAGGAGCCTGGATCGCAATCTGAATCTTGGTATAGCCATAGGTGCCATAAGGTGCCCAGACATAAGTCTCTGTCGAACTACCTTCACCATTCTTGATGATTTCCCCGGTTCCATCACGAAAGCGGATAATACCCAGTGGTTTACCTCCACCGCCGACACCTTGTGCATTCTCACCGCTCACCCAGACACTATAAATATATTCCTGCCCAGCAACAACACCGCCAATACGTACCAGACCTGTTTCGTGCGTACCTGACACATTGGTCCCGTCACCCACATGCACTAGTTTCAATGCCTTACTGCCACTGTGCGTGGGAGAACTCACGATGCCCATGGTGTCATCACCAATACGCCAGTATTTGGTGCCCGCTTCAAATGAGGGATCGGGGATGAGGTTCGCCTTTCCATTAGGACCAACATAAATCGGTGCAGTTGGTGCCATAATGTCGGGCGTCATTGCACTAACCAACAACGAAATTTCAGACTCATTACCCAAGTCGTCGAAAGCTGTAACTGTATAGGCATGAGTAGTGCGTGCTTTCAGATTAGTATGGGAATAGCGAGTTTCTGTAACGCTGGCAAATGGTGCCGTTTCGCCGTCCAAATAAATATTATAGCCATCAACTACGCCATTACCTAGATCAGTAGACGCTGTCCAGCTTAAGTCAATCTGGGTATCGCTAACAGCCGTTGCTACCACATCAGCAGGTGCTGTTGGTCTCTGGGTATCAGTGGTCGTTACATCCGCTGCGGTACTTTTATCAGATTCGTTGGCAACCGCTGCGTCATCAAAGGCAGTGACGGTATAAGTGTTGTTGGTGCGAGCTTCTAAACCGGCATGAGAAAAACTGGTTTCCGTTACGGTTGTAAACGGCGCAGGGTCGGCATTCAAGTAAATATTGTACCCCGCAACTTGACCACCTACATTTTCTGTAGAGGCTGACCAGCTTAGGACAATCTGATTATCACTCACCACCCTAGCCACTAAATCAGCGGGAATCGAGGGTGCCTGAGTATCAGATGTAGTCGCACTGGTGTCTACAGAACGCACTGACGCATTAATTGGGTTAGCATCGTCGAACGCACTTACCGTGTAGCTGTAAGTACTGCGGGGATTCAAGCCAGTGTGAGAAAACTGGCTGTCAACAACAGTAGCAATGGGTGTCTCACTGCCGATAACAAAAATCTTGTAACCCCCTATCTTTCCACCGCCTATTTCGCTCGAATCATTCCAGCTCAAATCAATTTGATTATCGCTAACCACGGTTGCAATCAGGTTAATAGGCACGGTTGGTGCCACGGTATCGGTAGTGGTTGCGCTGACAGAATCCGATGGCGCAGACTCATTGCTAGGAGACGCGTCGTCATAAGCCACAATCACGTAACGATACATACCGCGAGGTGCTAAGCCAGTATGCGAAAAAAACTCCCCATTTACAATTGCCACAGGCTCTGCGTTACCATTAACGAAAATTTTATAACCAGCAACATTTCTACCGCCATTATCAGTGGAAGGAGTCCAGCTCAAACCGATTTCCGTGTCGCTCGAAACAGTGGCTACAACATTAACCGGCATGCTTGGACCTTGCCTATCTACGGGCACCACTGTAATCGAAAAATCTTCCGCTGCAGTGAGTTCAGGTATTCCATTGTCAGTGACAGCAACGGTTATCGAATGTGCACCGGCTTGATCAACAGTAGGCGTCCAGTTTATGAGTCCCGTTGCCGGATTAATTGTCATTCCCTGCGGGGCATTACTCACGCTAAAGCGCAGTGAGTCGCTGGCATTTACATCGCTTGCATCAACATCAAGGGCAAACAAAACGCCCTCTTCCCCCGCAAGCTCATCAATTTCATCAATAGTCGGTGCAGTATTAGTGGGTAGCTCCGTCATGACATAAGATGACACATCATTTCCGACAGTAGCTACGAAATGAGAATCACCCATACTTAAGTGAATAGCTGATTCTGAAACATTTCTTACAACTATGACCAAATCTTCTACGATAGAACCATCATCGTAACTTGCCTGAACCGTCAGTTCATCACCCGCTTCCAGTTGTGACAGATTGGTATTTTCAGGAATTGTTATAGCCGAAGGGATGGCATCAGCACTCGGTTTAATATTTAAAGTGGTCGATGCGGTTATGCCATTGAAAGTGGCAATGATAGTGACGTCGTTAGCGATATTGCTGGTGGAGACAACGCCTGCACTGGAAATAGTTGCCACCCGAGAGTCACTACTTTCCCACTCTATCCCATCGGTAATATTTTGCGTTGATCCATCACTGTACTCGGCAGCAATTTCCAATGCAACTTCGCTGTTAGTCACGGGATCGACTGTATTTGGGGAAATGGTGATGGCGGTAATTTCAGGTGCATCTTCACTCCCGCCGGAGCCACCACCACAAGCTGTTAAAAACCCAACAAGCAATAGAAATATAAAATGCAATACCGACCTAGTTAAATTCCGCATGACTGCTATTCCTGACTATTAAACGCACGATACATAAAAATTACAAAAGACACTAAACGAGGGAAATATACACTATTAGACACATAGTAGCCAAAAACCACAAGTAGAAGTCTGGCCCCGAATCGTGTAAAAACACCGATTTTGTTCATTTAACAAACATAAAACGCCAGTCATCACTCTATTTCAAGCGTGTAATGTCGCCGTTTGAAGCGTTTTTTAATGTTAATTGAATAATCTCCCAGCCTATTAATATGTACGTTTAGGGGGTATTGAGACGTATCGCGTGGATTGAAACAGATTTAGCGAGTAACTTGTGAAGTATTGTGAGTGTGTGCATTTCATCCTCCGAAAAGTAATATGTTCAGAGTAAAAAATTCGATGCACGCTTCGTTTTAGTTAAACTATACTCCCTAATTCATTGAAATCAAATAGTATTTTGTGGGGATATCTCAGGGTTTGTCCCTCTCAATTGTTTTTGTTAGCTGTGACATCGTACAGACTGCCGGAAACATATTTATGTAGGATACTAGCTACCAAAGTTTGATAAGGAATACCTTCTTCTAAAGCCCTTCTCTGAATCGCAGATAAATCCCTACCAGACAACCTTATATTAATTCTCTTGTCTTTCTTGAAAGTAGCTGCAGCTGCCTGCTCAATTGATTGCTTTCGCTCATCAGTCATAACTGACTCGAATTCACCTGACTCATAAGCGTCTAGAATTTCCTGCTCTTCTTTATCTAATTGAACTTTTTTCATCATTTCTCTCCAAGGTACTGCTTGGTTGCTTTCCGACTGGGCACCACCGTTTTAAGGAAAATCTCTTCGTCAGTTTCAACATAGGGCACCAAGAATACGTAATCATCCATTGCCACAACAAACATACGTTGGTGGGAATACCTTTCCTTATTTGGGTGCGCCACGTCATCAAGCAGACAACCCGATTGAAGAGAAAAAACAATATCTTCGAACGATATTCCCCGCTCCTCAATGAGCTTACGATTTTAACTATTAAGCAATTGAACGTCGTGCGCTTTTCAGCATGACGTTTAATGTTAGTTGGACTAAGCCGATGCGCCCTCGGTACTATTATATAGGGGATTGTATTTTATCTACTTCGGGTTGTCGAAGCATTATGGCGGAGTGTAAGACTGCTTCAGTGGTTATTGCAGGTTTTAGTAAACTTTCTTCATCAAACCTCATGGGCTCTCCTGGTTGAATAAGTGACGATTTGCCGATGTGAGGCGAAAAATAGCCCAGGCTATGATCGCCTGTCTATGTTTTCTCTCAGCAAAGTGATTAATCGTTTAGTTTTTTATCAACAACGTCTCACCTTCCATTTTGGGCTTATTTCATAGCGTGTTATCAGATTTCCTTGTCGACACTTCGGGCACTTGCATTGAGGTGCGGGAAGGTTTGGCACAACGGATTTTTCCTTTTCTTGCTTATCTTCAGTCGTTGCTTTACCGCATGCCTGGATTTTGTCCTTAATGCCATGCAATTTAGCGGCACGACACCGGTTTGCTAGAAAACCAAAGTGGCGAATACGCATGAAACCTTTCGGTAGAATATGCAGCAAATAACGGCGAATGAACTCTTCGCCACTGAGCGCCATCGTTTTCTGCCGCTCATCCCGGTAGTCTTTCCAGTCAAACTGCACAGTATTATCATCAATGGAGGTAATACGGCTATTACTGATGGCGGCTTTTTTGGTGTAGCGTGCCAAATAAGCGACCACACTTTGCGCTTTATTGAGCGTTGATTTAGCATAAACCGCCCAGTCTTTTGACATGAGCATATCGAGCATCTGATTAGTGGTTTTTGGCGAGGGTAAGATGCTGGATTGGCTGGCAAGACGCAAGGCACTGACCATCTTGCCACGAAAACAGCGAGACAATGCTCTAACGGGAAACAAGTAGTCACCTTTTGCGGGATGCCACTGTTGCTCATCGTGGGATAAAGCACCGCCGGGAATGAGACAATGCAAATGTACATGTTGACTAAGATTTTGCCCCCAGGTATGCAGAACTGCCGTCATGCCCATTTTACCATTCAGTCGTTTCTCGTCTGCAC
>CALZHW010000167.1 GCA_945787125.1 uncultured Ectothiorhodospiraceae bacterium | reverse complement strand
AATTTGCAAGCGAACCCTTCGCAGGCAAGTAGAAGCCTATGTTCCATACACCAAACGAATCCCATTGGTAGAAAAATTCACGCCATCAATCGATGAGCAAAACCTCACTGAGTTAGTCTCTGATTATCTTAGACGACCTAATTTGCAAGCCTTGCCCACTGGCCCCCGCCAATTAATATCCATGGTACTTTGGAAGCTACTAGCTTCATCCTCATTTGCGATTGGCGGTGCATTAAGCACGATTATAAAGCGCCTTGAGAAGAAATTAAGTGACGAAGAGGTTTTAAAAGCAGTAGAGCAAGACTTTGAAGGGCTGGATGAAACATTAGACGAATGGAATAGTGAAGAAAATGATGAAATGGCAATGCAAGAACAAGAAAGAATTGCCATTCAAGAAGAGATTAATGAACTTAAACACCTACAGGAACTGGCCGAGAATATTCGTGACAATGCAAAAGGAATCGCACTACTTAAAGCATTAAAGATAGCGTTTGCAAAGCTAGAAGAGTTGGGTGCAGAAAAAAAAGCCATAATATTTACCGAATCACGGCGTACACAGGACTATTTACAAGAGTTACTGGAAACCAGTGAGTACAACGACGGAATCGTATTATTTAACGGTACAAACAGTGATTCAAAAGCAAAGCAAATCTATAACGACTGGCTGGAACAGCACAGTGGTACCGATAAAATCACTGGATCAAAAACAGCAGATACCCGCGCAGCTTTAGTCGACTACTTCCGCAATCAAGGCAAAATCATGATTGCAACAGAAGCGGGCGCGGAAGGTGTCAACTTACAATTTTGCTCCTTGTTAATTAATTATGATTTACCCTGGAATCCTCAACGAATTGAGCAACGCATTGGTCGCTGTCATCGATACGGGCAAAAACACGATGTCGTTGTCCTCAACTTTATTGATTTAACCAACGAAGCAGACAAACGGATCTATGAGTTATTGGAGAAAAAATTCAATCTCTTTGAAGGTGTATTTGGTGCAAGTGATGAAGTGTTAGGTGCAATTGAAAGCGGTGTAGACTTCGAACGCAGAATTGCCGCTATCTACCAAAGCTGTAGAGAACCAGAAGAAATTAAACAAGCTTTTGAGCAGTTGCAATTGGAACTTTCCCATGAAATCAGTCAAACAATGTTGCAAACACGCCAACAGTTGTTGGAGAACCTTGATGAAGAGGTCGTACAAAAATTAAAAATCCGTGATGATGAAAGTAAAAATTCACTGACGAAGTACGAAGAAATGTTACTTTCATTAAGTGAGTCGGAATTAAAAGACTATGCAGAGTTTTACGACGGAGGATTTACCCTTAAAACGGTACCTAAAAACACAACGTCAGGTATTTTTACCGGTAAATACGAATTGCCTCGGCGCTCCGGTGAAGCGCACATATACCGGCTCGGCCATCCCTTAGCGCAATGGGTATTAAACACCGCCAAGAATCGCGATCTCCAGCCAGTTTCTCTTACTTTTGACTACAACGCATACAAATACAAAGTGTCTTTACTAGAAGAGATGCGAGGAAAGCAAGGTTGGTTACAAGTTTCAGTACTCACTGTTGAGGCCCTTGATCGCGAAGAGGATTACATGATCGTTACAGCACAAACCGATGTAGGTGAAGTACTGCATAAGGAAACGGCAGAAAAGCTACTTTGTTTACCTGTAATGTCAGAACGACCTATTTCAAAAGGGCAGCAGGTAGAATTAAAAACGCAAATCAACTCAAGAAAAAATGAAATTTTATCGGAAGTCAATCGGCGCAATTTGTCTTATTTTACCAGTGAAGTCGAGAAACTGGATGCCTGGGCTGATGATTTAAAAATTGGACTAGAGCAAGAGCTCAAAGAAATTGACCGGGAAATAAAAGAAACCCGGCGAAGTGCAAAAGTCGCCGCAGACCTTGAAGAAAAACTTCATTGGCAAAAAAAGCAACGAGAGCTGGAAAAGATTCGCAATAAACGGCGTCGAGAGCTTTTTGATAAACAAGATGCAGTGGACGAGAGTCGTGAAAGATTAATCGGTGAATTAGAAGATAAACTACAACAAAAAGTTGAAGAAAAATCACTTTTCACCATACGTTGGGAGCTTGTTTAATGGTTGCATTACCAATCGATTTATAAGACGAGAATTATGAGTAAAACCAAACTAGAACTCACCTGGATAGGTAAAGACAAGCGGCCAAAGTTAGAGCCGCGTATTTTGTTGGAAGATCCTGAAAAGTCTTATCATGCTAGTCATCGGGTCACGGATAATGACATCTTTGATAATAAGCTAATCTTTGGGGATAACTTGTTGGCTTTGAAGGCGCTGGAGCAAGAGTATGCTGGGAAGGTGAAGTGTGTTTTTATTGATCCCCCATACAATACTGGAAGTGCGTTTGAGCACTATGATGATGGGCTGGAACACTCTACGTGGTTATCATTAATAAGAGATAGATTGGAAATTATTTTTTTGCTTCTAAGTGAAGATGGTTCGCTGTGGATAACTATTGATGATAATGAAGCTCATTATCTTAAGATTGTTTGTGACGAAATATTTGGGCGGCGAAACTTTATAGCATCTGTTGTATGGGAAAAAGATGCGGGAAGAAAGAATGATACAACAATATCGGGGGCGCACGATTACATCTTTATCTATGCTAAGAACAGTAATGTTTGGAAAAAATCACGCAACCTGCTTCCAAAAACTGATGAGCACTTAAAACGATATAAAAATCCGGATAATGACCCAAGGGGGCCTTGGAGTCAAGGAGCTGATGGAACAGCTAAAAGTGGTTCCGATAATTCCAGATATGAGATTACCCTGCCAAGCGGACGGGTAGTTACACCACCTTCTGGAAATTATTGGCGATTTAGTCACTCCACTTTTGAAAAAGCGCTTAAAGAAAATCGTGTATATTTTGGAAAAGATGGAGACAGACTTCCCATTATTAAAAAATATCTAAGTGAGGTTAAAAAAGGTTTAGTTCCAAAAACCTGGTGGCCATCTGTGGAAGTTGGATCAAACCAAGAAGCCAGAAGAGATCATCTTAGAAAGTTGTTGCCTGACATTGAGCCATTTTCTACTCCTAAACCTGAACGACTTATGGAGAGAATTATACATATAGCAACTGGTCCAGGAGATATAGTCTTAGATTCATTTGCAGGGTCTGGGACAACAGGTCGTGTAGCACATAAGATGGGGCGTAGATGGATTATGATTGAACTTGAAGCTCATTGTCACACGCATATTATTCCTCGTTTAGTTAAGGTTATTAATGATGAAGATCACGGAGGAATTACCAAAAAACTGAATTGGCAAGGTGGCGGCGGTTTCCGCTATTACAATCTGGCTCCTTCATTGTTAGAAAAAGATAAGTGGGGCAATTGGGTTGTTAATAAAGAATACAACGCCACCATGCTGGCTGAAGCCATTTGTAAACTAGAAGGCTTCAGTTACGCACCTTCCGATATCCAATGGTGGAACCATGGTTATTCCACTGAGCAAGATTTTATTTACATCACTACACAAAACCTTTCCGTCGCACAGCTAGAAGCCTTATCAGAAGATGTGGGTGATGAACGCTCTTTACTCGTGTGCTGTGGTGCATTTCGCTGCAAGGCTGATCGGTTCCCAAATCTCACTATTAAAAAAATTCCAAAAATGGTGCTCACCCGTTGTGAGTGGGCACATGACGATTACAGTTTGAATGTAGAAAACCTGCCACAAATGGAACGCGATCCGGAACAGATTGATTTGTTTGGAGGGGGGAAATGAATCAACAGCCATTCAATGTCGCCTTGTTTAACGATATTAAATCTCTGATTCAGCAGGCGCGGCAGCGCGCAGCAGCAGCGGTGAACTCAGAACTAACCGCGCTCTATTGGCAAGTAGGGCAACGCATTGCCACTGAGGTGTTAAACGGGGAGCGAGCCGAATACGGGCAACAGATTATTGTAAAACTGGCAGCTGAATTGACCCAGCAGTTTGGCCGTGGCTGGAGCAAACAACAGTTGCGACATTGTCTCCGCTTTGCGGAGTGTTTTGCCGACCCGGAGATTGTCTCCCCACTGTGGAGACAATTGAGCTGGAGCCATTTTAAGGCGCTGATTTACATTGAAGATGATGTAAAACGCGACTTTTATCTTACCATGGCCACGCAAGAGCGCTGGTCGACCCGCACGTTGGCAGAGCGCATCGATTCTCAGTTGTTTGAGCGTACCGCCATTTCCAAAAAACCGGAGCAGACTATTCGCCAAGAGCTTCAAATGCTGCATGACAAAGGCCAAATGAATGCCCCGATGGTGCTTAAAGATCCTTATGTGTTGGATTTTTTGGAGCTGAATGACAGCTATTTGGAAAAGGATTTAGAAGATGCCATCTTGCGCGACCTACAACAGTTTCTGTTGGAGTTAGGAGGCGGTTTTACCTTTGTGGCGCGCCAGTTTCGCATTCTGGTGGATGACGATGATTACTATATCGATCTGCTATTTTACAACCGTAAGCTAAAACGACTGGTGGCGATTGATCTAAAGGTCGGGCGCTTTAAAGCAGAGTATAAAGGGCAGATGGAGCTTTACTTGCGCTGGTTGGCCAAGCATGAGCAAGAAGCAGATGAAAATTCACCGTTGGGCATTATTCTTTGTGCCGGGAAAAAACAAGAACAAATTGAGTTGTTGGAATTGGATGAGGCGGGAATTCATGTTGCGGAGTATCTAACAAGTTTGCCACCCAAGCCGGTGTTAGCCGCACGATTACACCAGGCCATGATTAACGCAAGGGCGCGAATGCTGTCGGCAGAAGGTAATGATGATGCGAGTGAATAAGCGCAGGATAGCAAGATTTTTTGGGAGAGGGAATTGATGAATCGTATCGTTAATGCCGTATCGGGCCGTTTGAGTTTGCGAGCGCCGCAGCGTGAATCACTTGAGGCATTAGCCAAAGCGATTGATGAGAGTGATGGCCGTTTGCTTAACAGGCAACGAGATATCGACGCTTTGTTGGATACACTGAAAGCAGAATTTCCTAGCCTTAAAGATTTTGAACGAGAGTTTCCCTCGCTTTGTTATGCGCTGGCCACTGGTGTAGGTAAAACCCGGTTGATGGGTGCATTTATCAGTTATCTACATCTAGCGCATGGTATTAATAATTTTTTCGTATTGGCACCTAATCTCACTATTTACGATAAGTTGATCAAAGACTTTACCCCGGGTAGCCCTAAGTATGTGTTTAAGGGTATTGCTGAATTTGCAACGAACCCACCCGATGTTATTACCGGTGATGATTATGAACAACGCGGCGCACAAGTGATGGGGGATATATGGACGCAGGTGCGGATTAATGTTTTCAATATTTCGAAAATTAATTCAGAAGTGCGGGGTGGTAAGGCACCACGTATAAAACGCTTGTCCGAATATTTGGGGGATAGTTATTTCAATTATCTTTCTAAATTGTCTGATCTGGTTTTGCTGATGGATGAATCTCATCGCTATCGTGCAAGCGCCGGGGTACGTGCACTGAATGAATTGAATCCATTGTTGGGGTTGGAATTGACAGCTACGCCATTTACCGAAAGCAATAAGGGGCCAGTGGCATTCAAAAACGTGATAGTGGATTATCCATTGGCAAGAGCAATGGATGATGGTTTCGTTAAAGAACCCGCAGTGGTGACGCAACGCAACTTCAACGCCAAACAATATACCAGGGAACAGCTTGAACGAATCAAGCTGGAAGATGGCATACGTCTACACGAGGTAACGAAAGTTGAATTGGCAACTTATGCAAAACAGAATGGTGTGTTTCAAGTAAAGCCATTTATGCTGGTAATCGCCCGTGATACGACACATGCGGCACAACTATTAGAGACTATTGAGTCCGCTGGTTTTTTTGAAGGACGTTATAAAGGAAAAGTGATTCAAGTAGATAGTAGCCAATCGGGTGCTGCTGAGGAAAAGATGATTACTAGCTTGCTGGCAGTGGAAAGTTTCGACGAGCCAACGGAAGTAGTTATCCACGTCAATATGCTTAAAGAGGGGTGGGATGTAACCAATCTTTATACAATTGTGCCTTTACGTGCGGCAAATGCCAGAACACTTATAGAACAGTCCATCGGGCGTGGACTCCGACTTCCTTATGGCAAGCGCACTGGCGTTGATGCGGTAGATAGACTAAGCATTGTTGCGCATGATCGATTCCAAGAAATTGTTGATGAGGCAAACAATCCTGAAAATCCGCTTCGAATGCGGCAAATAATATTGGATGCCGATGATATTGAGGAGGCAAAAGATAGTGTTTCTGTTACATCGACTTTGCAGACCTTAGTCACCGGCGAACAGCCAACAAGCTTAACCGGATTTCAATACACTGATCCGACAAAACATGAACCGGTATTTACAGGTGTTGCAGAACGTGAGGTCGCCAAGGTGGCTCTAAATGTATTGCAAAGCTACCAGCACAAACCCAGTTCAGCGCCTACAAGCCAAGCTTTGCTAACGAAAGATGTGCAAGCTGAGTTAGTTAGCGCGGTGGCAGAACATATTACTGGAAGACAGCAGTCTTTGTTAGAGGAAGAAGAAAAAGTTGATCTTGAAGCTGTTGTGGCTAAAACGACGGAGCTAATGGTTCAACAAACTATCGATATTCCAAGAATTATTGTTGTGCCAACGGGCGATGTAACGTATGGATATCATCCTTTTTCACTTGAATTGAGCCAGCTTAATCTGCAGCCATCAAATCGCGAGCTGATTTCACAAAGTTTACAAACCAATCAACAAATCAGTATCTCGTCACAACCGCAAAAAAAATACACGAGGCTTGAAGATTATATTGTAGAACAGCTTGTAGACTATGATGACATTGCCTATGAAGAACACGCAGGCCTTATCTATGATTTAGCAGGCCAGGTCGTGCGACATTTTGAGGAAATCAAAGAGTATTCAGAAGACGAAATGCACAATATCTTTTTTGGGTATGCCAGACTCATTGCCGAGAATATTCATGTCCAAATGGCTGAACATTTTTGGGAAAAAGCCAGCGGTTATGAAACAACAGTCAGAAGTGGCTTTACACCGATTAAAGATACCGCCTACACAACAACTGCTGGCCAAGCTATCCATAATTTCAGAAATACGATTGCGAATGTTGGGAAAATAAAGCAAATGATGTTTGGAGAATTTACAAAGTGTCTATACCCCGTACAGAAGTTCGACTCCGATACCGAACGTCGTTTTTCCATCATTCTTGAGCGTGATGCTATGAAGTGGTTTAAACCGGCTAAAGGACAGTTCCAGATTTACTACAAAGCTGGTGTAGATCAAAAAGAGTACGTACCAGATTTTGTCGCTGAAACAGGTGATGTTGTTTTTATGTGTGAGACAAAAGCAAGAGGTGACATTGACACCCAAGAAGTTTTAGCTAAAGCCGATGCAGCAAAAGAATGGATAAATAAAGCCAGTGAGTATTTGATTAATAATGGTGGGAAGAAGTGGCAGTATCTTTTGATTCCGCATGATGAGGTTGTGGAAAATCGATCATTGAAAGATTACTCACAATTTGAAAAATAACAGCGAAAATAGGATTGGATGAGCGGTGTCAGGTCTTTCTTAGTGCATCGCATATGCAAATGAAAGACCTGACACTATTTTTCCATGTGTGTTCTTTCGGCC
>CALZHW010000166.1 GCA_945787125.1 uncultured Ectothiorhodospiraceae bacterium | reverse complement strand
AGATTAATCGTCATCCCATTTCCAATTGCGAATCTCCGGCATGTCCTGACCATATTGATGAATGTATTGCTTGTGTTCGATCAATTTGTCTCGAATAAACTGTTTAACATAGGCGGCTGCATAACCCAGTTTCGGCACCCGATCGACCACATCACCCACTAAATGAAAACGATCAAGATCATTAAGCACCGCCATGTCGAACGGCGTGGTAGTTGTACCCTCCTCTTTATAACCGCGCACGTGTAAATTTTTGTGATTGCTGCGGCGATAACAGAGCCGATGGATCAGCCATGGGTAACCGTGATAGGCAAAAATAATCGGTTTATCGGTAGTGAAAAAGGTATCGAAATCACGATCTGACAGACCGTGAGGATGCTCTTCCTTGGGTTGCAAGGTCATTAAATTTACAATATTGACCACACGGATTTTCAAGTCGGGTACCTGTTCGCGTAACAGTCTTACCGCCGCCAGAGTTTCCAGTGTCGGCACATCACCAGCACAGGCCATCACTACATCCGGCTCACTGCCCTTGTCATTACTCGCCCATTCCCAGATACCAATCCCGGCGGCACTATGTTTGATGGCGGCATCCATATCTAGCCACTGCAACTGCGGTTGTTTACCGGCAACAATGACATTGATGAAATCCCGTGAGCGCAAACACTTATCAGTAATATAAAGCAGTGTATTGGCATCGGGTGGCAGATAAACTCGAATGATGTCGGCTTTTTTATTTACCACATGATCGATGAAACCGGGGTCTTGATGGGAAAAACCGTTATGATCCTGACGCCAAACATGCGAGGTCAACAGATAATTCAATGAAGCAATGGGACGCCGCCACGGAATTTCTTTGCTTACTTTGATCCACTTCGCATGTTGGTTAAGCATGGAATCAATAATATGAATAAATGCCTCATAGCAGGAAAAAAAACCATGACGACCGGTTAGCAGATAACCTTCGAGCCAACCCTGGCAGGTGTGTTCACTGAGTATTTCCATCACCCGACCGTCCGCAGCTAAATGATCATCTTCTGGTAACTGCTCAGCCATCCAGGCGCGTTCAGTCACTTCAAACAAAGCCCCCAGACGATTGGAGGCCGTTTCATCGGGGCCAACCACACGGAAATTAGACCGTGACTCATTCAGCTGCATTACATCGCGCATAAAGTTACCCATTACCCGGATTGATTCAGCAATCACCTGCCCTGACTTATCCACTGCCACAGCGTAATCCCTAAAATCAGGTAGCCGCAAATCCCGCAATAGCACACCGCCGTTAGCATGTGGATTCGCCCCCATGCGCCGCACTCCTTGCGGCGCCAATTCGGCCAACTCCGGTAGCAGACAACCACTTTCATCAAACAGTTCTTCAGGTTTATAACTCGCCAACCACTGTTGCAATAACTGCAAATGGCCCGATTTTTCTGACATGTCAGAAAACGGCACTTGATGCGAACGCCAATAGCCCTCAGCCTTTTTTCCATCCACTTCTTTAGGGCCGGTCCAGCCCTTGGGCGAACGCAAGATAATCACTGGCCAGCGTGGCCGTTTTGCTATACCACTGCTGCGTGCTTCAACTTGAATTGCCTTGATTTCAGCCATGACCACATCAAGCGTTGCTGCCATTAGTTGATGCATCAGTTCAGGATCGGAGCCTTCAACAAAATACGGCTTATAACCATAACCCACAAACAAACTTTCCAACTCTTCATGACTGATGCGCGCCAATACCGTCGGATTAGCAATTTTGTAACCATTGAGATGCAGTATGGGCAATACCGCACCATCATGAATCGGATTCAAAAACTTATTAGAATGCCAGGCTGTCGCCAGTGGCCCAGTCTCCGCCTCACCATCACCCACTACGCAAGCGACGATTAAATCGGGATTATCAAATGCAGCACCATAGGCGTGGGAGATAGAATATCCCAGCTCGCCACCTTCATGAATCGAGCCCGGTGTTTCTGGCGTCACATGACTGCCAATACCACCGGGAAAAGAAAACTGCTTAAACAGTTTTTTCATGCCTGAGGCATCCTGAGTGATATTCGGGTAAAACTCCGTGTAACTGCCTTCGAGCCAGGTATTGGCCACCAGTCCCGGCCCACCATGACCCGGCCCGGCGACATAAAGTACATTCAGATCCTGGGCTTTGATAAGCCGGTTCAGATGTACATAAATAAAATTCAGACCCGGTGTGGTACCCCAATGACCCAGCAAACGCGGTTTGATCTGTTCTATTTCTAACGGCTGTTTCAGCAGCGGGTTATCCAATAAATAAATCTGCCCCACTGAAAGATAATTGGCCGCCCGCCAATAAGCATTAGTATGTTTTAACTGCTCAGCCGTTAGCGGCTGATCTGCTGGTTGTGATGTACGTGCTTCGTTCGACATTGATCATTCTCCGTAATGAAATAGTTACTTCAATTCCCCCAGGAGTCTGTCTGAGAATGGAAAACCTATTCGGCAACTGCTCCTGCGTTGCTCTACCTCCTGCATCCATGCAGTCGTGCGGAAAAACCGTTTTGCACAGATTCATCGATCCTTTTCAGCGAATAGCTACGGCTATTAACTTCAAACGATCGATAAATCTGCACTAAAACTGTTTCCCCTCATGACGGCCCCCATTCCCGGACAGACTCCAGTAATAACGCAGTATGTTGTGCAATTATTTGTTCCTCATCGGTAGGTATCACCCAAACGGATACCTGACTATCATCAGTAGAAATACGTTCGGCATGGACACGATTAGCATCTTCGTTAAGCGCTATGCCCAGCCATAACGCTGCGTTACAGATTGCGGCACGCACTGGCGCAGCATGTTCACCCATGCCGCCCGTGAACACCAAAACATCTAACCCACCTAGTGCCGCTGCCAGCGACCCTAACTCACGATGAATACGGTGGATAAATACCGCCACTGCCTCTGTCGCCGCTGTCGAATCGCTTGCCAGCAAGGTATGCATATCGCCACTTATGCCCGATAGACCCAACAGACCAGATTCATGATGCAGCAGATCTGAAACCTCATCCACCGTCATGCCGCATTCACGCTGCAGATATAACACAACAGCGGCATCAATCGCGCCACAACGGGTGGCCATGGGCAAACCATCCAACGGCGTAAAACTCATACTGGTGGCAATACTTTTTTGGTGTTGCATCGCGCACAAACTGACGCCATGGCCGAGATGGGCCACCACTACCCGGCCAGCCGCACGTTCAGCGAGATAACCCGGCAATACACTGGCGATGTATTCATAAGACAAACCATGAAAACCATAACGGCGTATGCCCTGCTCCGCTAACGCTCGCGGCAAAGCAAAAAGCTGTTCTGTCATCGGCATACTGGTATGAAAGGCGGTATCGAAACAGGCAATTTGCAACAGCTGCGGTCGTAGAGAAAAAAAACAATCGATGGCGCGCAAGGCATGAGGTTGATGCAGGGGAGCCAACGGTACCAAGGCTTGCAACTGCGCCAAAACCGATGCGTCCACTTGCACCGCATGCGTAAAATGCAACCCACCATGCACCACGCGATGCCCTACCGCGACAACAGAATATTGACGGGGCAATTGTTCCAGCCAGTTTAAGATATACTGCAAAGCGGCCTCGTGGTTTTCAACCTCGAGCGATTCATTCGTAGTGGACGGGATGGTTGGTTGCAGCATTTCATTCTGCGTAACAATAAAACTTGCATCAACCCCGATATTTTCAATTGCAGCACGATAAAGCGGACGTAACTCAAGTGAGTCGTCAGTAAAGCCATACAGCGCAAACTTAATGCTGGATGAACCGGCATTGATTATTAAAATCACGTCAGTCATTGGTAATATCTTACATTTTGCAGATATTTCATATTTTTCCTTGCCTCAAACTCTAGAAAAACGCAATTGATCATGCACTACTATCCTTACCAAGTATGAAACCTAAGTGACACTAAGCAACACCAAGCGACACTGAGAAAGTTATAAATTAGCCAAGATTAATCGCCGCATCCAACGGGTCCGTGGTCATCAATAGTTCGTGCGCTCTTTCCACCTCTTGTTGGCTACCGAGAACAATAACCAGATACTGATCGGATTTAAGTGCCATTTCATAACGGATAATACTATCCCAGGGAAGTCCGATACTGTAGAGCACCATGCCATAATAAAAGCCAACAGGATATTCCTCAAGGCGATAAGCCTCTCCAACAATAGATGTTTTATTGCTATCAAATGCCGCCTTTTGCAACACTTTCAGCACCGCTTGAGCCTGATCATGAGTGCTATAAAGCGCAACACAACTGTTTAAATCCACCATGTCTAATCTCTTTACCAATTAGCGTGTATTGAGAACGTAAATATCAATTATGATAAGACACATAATGCACATCTGATTCAGTAAGTTCTGCTACCTGGGTTACAGATAAGGAACGTATATGAAATAAATTGGACATCTGACATATGCTTATTAAGCATAAGGAACGTGCACGATGTGATTTTCAGTATTAAATTACAGCTAAAACAACTTAATAAAAACTAAAAAACAGCCGATTGCAGAAAATCTATTCAATATCCCGAAACTTCGATAAGTATCGCATTGGTTCAAGCTACTTTTTTTGAGAGATTATGCTCTAATAGGGTTAAATTAATTTAATTTAGCCAAAACGGAAAGTTACGAAAACGACACAATACCTATGATGACCTCCCCAAAAAAAACTAACGTAGATTGGCAGGAGCAAGTATTTGCTTCCCAGGTCAGGCTGCTATATCAACACGCCCATGTCAGCTTACTGGCTACCGTTATTGTTTCTGCCATCTTCGTTGCAGTTCTATGGCGTATCATGCCACAGTCTTATCTCATTGAATGGTTTGTGGCGACATTACTTCTCTCGTCGGTGCGAGCAGTTTTAATTGCGCGCTTTCATCGCACGAAAGTTCAACCAGAATCCGCAAAACTATGGTGTCGACGCTTCCTCATTGGTTCGGCGCTTTCGGGGGCACTCTGGGGACTAGCCGGAGTGATATTTTTTCCGTGGCAAAACGTAATTCACCAGGCTGTCATTATTACAATGCTAATGGGTATGGTGGCAGGCGGAGCGCCATTGATGGCTTCGGTAGAGCGCGTATATGCTGCCTTTATCGTGCCAATGCTGGCACCCATATGCTTTTCCTTATTACTGCAAGGAACGCTGATTTACGCTGCCTTGGGTCTATTGGGAATAATTTATCTTGTTGCAATGTTAAGTACATCGCGTCGCATACACCGAGTTATCAGAGAATCACTGCGACTAGGTTACGAAAATTTGTCGTTGATAGAGCGAGTTTCCACCTCCAAACACGAACTCGAATTAACCAACAAAAAACTGACTGAAGAGGCTGCGGATAGGCTACACGCCCAGCAATCCCTTCGTTACGCTTACGATCAACAAGAAGAACAAATCACAAATCGTACTCAGCAGCTTACTAGAGCAAATAAACTACTCAAACAAGAAAACGCTGTAAGAAAGCGCGTTGAAGAGGAGCTGTTTGAACAGAAGGAACGTGCAGAGGTTACCCTTCACTCCATAAGTGATGGCGTCATCGCTACAGATTCACAGGGTCGAATTGAATATATGAATGCTGCAGCTGAATCTTTAACCGGCTGGAAGCTCAATGAGTCGGTTTCACAACTTTATAATAACATTTTGACACTAGTCGATGAGACCAGCATGCAGAACATTATCAGTCCTGTTTCAGAGACGATTAACGACGGCAATGTACGCACACTACCGTCTCAAAGTTCGCTGGTTTCGCGAGACGGAAATCACATCGCAGTAGAGTCAGTGATTGCGCCTATTCGTGACCGCTCCAATGAAGTAGTCGGTGCAGTCATTGTGATTCGTGATGTACAAGAAGAGCGTGAACTTCGAAATCAACTATTCCACCAAGCCAGGCATGACGCACTCACAGGATTGCAGAATCGCCGTGCGTTTGAAGAGACGCTATCGCTGTTGTTGGAATCTGCCCATAGGGATGGTGATATCCATGCACTTTTGTATCTGGATCTGGATCAATTCAAAATTGTAAATGATACATGCGGCCATATTGCCGGTGATGAGCTTCTAAAGCAGCTGACAACACTTTTTCATAATGAAGTGCGAGGCACCGATATGGTCGCTCGTCTCGGTGGCGACGAATTTGGTGTCTTACTAGCACGTTGTCCACTGGAGCGTGCGCGAAGAGTCGCCATACAACTAAAGGAGATGATCAAGGATTTCCGTTTTGTTTGGCAAAACCGTACCTTTGATCTTGGGGCAAGTGTCGGCGTCGCCATGATCACACCTGAGTCAGAGAGTATATCTCAAGTGATGAGCGCGGCTGACATGGCGTGTTATGCGGCAAAAGACCTGGGCCGCAATCGTATTCATGTCTATTCCATGGATGACAGAACATTAACCCATCGTCGCAGTGAAATGACCTGGATTTCTCGTCTCAAAGCTGCATTGAACGATAACCGTTTAGTGCTATACAGCCAACCCATCACAGCGTTATCTAGCGCCAGCGATAATGCTCCAGTCAACTATGAAATCCTTCTGCGCATGATCGATGAAGATGGCACGCTGGTATTGCCTGGCGCTTTTATTCCTGCCGCCGAGCGCTATAATTTCATGCCAACATTGGACCGTTGGGTCATCACAAACACCATTGAGCACTACCATGAACTTTACAGCAGCGCGCCAGCGGGCTCCCCTAAACCGCTTTTCTCAATAAATGTTTCAGGCGCATCGTTAAGTGATGATACGTTCTTAAAATTCATCAAAAAGACGCTTAAGCGCCACCCATTGCCAGCAAATCGCCTGTGCCTGGAGATTACCGAAACTGCAGCAATTGCTAACCTCTCCATAGTGGTGGCACTCATTGAAGAACTCAAAGGATATGGCTGCCTGTTTTCTTTAGACGATTTTGGCAGCGGCGTATCATCATTTGGTTATTTGAAGAACTTGAACATCGATTTTCTAAAAATTGACGGTGGTTTTGTCGCCGACATGGCAAATGACCCGGTGGACTACGCGATGGTCGAAGCAATAAATCACATCGGCCACGTCATGGGGAAAAAAACCATCGCTGAATCTGCAGAAAATGAAAACATTTTGACTTGTTTGCGTACCATAGGCGTAGATTTCGTACAAGGTTATGGTGTAGCGGCCACCCACACCACTTTCACTACAGAACAAGTCAGTCGTTGAGCACGTAACTCCAGCTTGATATTTTTGCACTTAAAATTATAGAAATTCTCCCCTGAGAATTTTGCATGATTTCACCTGAAAACTGCTTTTTTACAGTACTTTTTCGTGAATTTTTTCACGTAAAAAAACGCCGTTAAAATGACGCAAAAACATCGCTCGATTTGTGAG
The DNA here is from genome assembly GCA_945787125.1 of uncultured Ectothiorhodospiraceae bacterium. GTDB lineage: Bacteria > Pseudomonadota > Gammaproteobacteria > S012-40 > S012-40 > CALZHW01. The sequence continues at coordinate 273 of CALZHW010000166.1, read as the reverse complement.
TTTGAGAATGAATATTGTTATCCCACGGTGTTTCTTGCTATTTAACTGATTTTTTTTCATGGAAATCATGAATCCTTGCAAACAAGGGATAAATAAGACAGTATTTCGGTTATTATGAAAGTGGGCAATTTCGTCAAATTTCAATGAGATCGCATGTTGAAGTGGGGGATATCGATATATAGTTATACATGAAATACGGAGAGAGAGAATCAGAATGCCGACTATACTTATTTTATTAGGCTGGCGTCTTTTCTTCTATGCAAATGAAGGAAA
>CALZHW010000165.1 GCA_945787125.1 uncultured Ectothiorhodospiraceae bacterium | reverse complement strand
ATGGTGAAGGGCGTTTAGCTTGCCTTATTACTGGGTGTGCTTACCCGAATATTTGTCTGGTTTTTTAGAACTTACAATCGGGATTCAAACTATTCTCCATAATCAGCGCTCGTAGTGGCAAGGCCTTATCGAGAGTGTTGGCAGCAGGGATGCTGCCGTCAAGCCTTTCTACAGGGATGTATTCACGGCGTCTCTCGGTAAGGTTTTGTCACTACGGGTGCTGGAAGGTGGCACTTTCACAACTTTGAACGCCGATTGAGAGTTAAAAATATATCGCTCCATTGTTGAAATAATCGCTATTTGCCTTTGTCCGCGACAATTTAATTCAACTATTCCCCGTTTGCCTGTGAATTATTTTCATGCGTCATGTAAAATACCCAGCTAACCCATAATCAAGGCTGTTTTTACCCATGCGTATTCGCGAAATCCCCTACAACTATACTTCTTTTTCTGATCGTGAAATTGTTATTCGCTTTCTGGGTGAGAAAATGTGGGAGGTATTAAACGAATTGCGTGGTTCCCGGCGCACCGGGCGTTCTGCCCGCATGTTGTTTGAAGTGCTGGGAGATATGTGGGTCATTCAACGTAATCCATACATTCAGGATGATTTGCTGGAAAATAAAAAACGCCGGGTAGCTTTGATTGAGGCGCTTTACCATCGGCTGGATCAAATTACCAATCGCGCTGACAATAACGCATTAACCCTGCAGCTGGTTGATGCAGCGCATCAGGCCGTGCGACGTTTTGAAGCCTGGTTTCCTGAACAAAGTAAATCGCGCAAAAAAGCCTTGAAAAAATTATCGGCTATTACCCGTAAAGACAATATCGACTTCAGCGGACTTGCGCGCGTTAGTCATGTGAGTGATGCCACTGACTGGCGGGTTGAATTACCGTTTGTGGTTATAGCACCAGATACGGAAGAAGAAACGGCCTTAATTGTAAAAACCTGTATTGAACTGGGGTTAACGATCGTGCCGCGCGGCGGTGGCACAGGTTATACCGGAGGCGCGGTGCCTTTGTATGAAGATAGTGCGGTCATTAATACCGAAAAACTAGAAGCACTCGGTGCGGTTACGCAAGCAAGAATAAAAGGCGTGGATCATGCCGTGGCCACTATTCGAGCTGGCGCCGGAGTTGTCACCCGCAGAGTGTCGGATCTTGCCGCGGAATCTTCGTATGTGTTTGCCGTGGATCCAACCTCGCAAGATGCCTCAACGATTGGCGGTAACATAGCAATGAATGCGGGCGGCAAGAAAGCCGTTTTGTGGGGCACTACCTTGGATAATCTCATTTCCTGGAGACTAGTGACGCCGGATGCCAAGTGGCTTGAAGTTGAACGGATCAATCATAATTTAGGGAAAATTCACGAGCAAGAACTCGTGACTTTTCATATCACACGCTATGAGGCCGATGGCAAAACGCCTATAGGTGACGTCGAGGTTTTGGAAATGCCAGGCAAGGCGTTTCGCAAATCAGGACTAGGCAAAGATGTTACTGACAAGTTTCTGGGAGGTCTGCCTGCAGTGCAGAAAGAAGGCTGTGATGGGCTGATTACTTCAGGTGTTTTTCTATTACACCGCATGCCGGGTTTCACCCGCACGGTCTGTCTGGAGTTCTTCGGGCATGATATGAATATCGCTGTACCGGCAATTGTCGAGATTAATAGTTATCTCAAAGCCCTGCCAAATGTGGTGCTTGCAGGATTGGAACATCTGGATGAGCGCTATGTAAAAGCCGTAAAATACGCTACCAAAGCCGCCAGACGAGATATCCCAAAAATGGTGTTGATTGCGGATATTGCCGGAGATGATGAGAACGCCGTTGCTGCCGCCGCATCGCAAGTGGTGAGAATTGCCAATCAACGTGATGGCGAAGGTTTTGTCGCGGTCAGTGCCGAGGCGCGCAAACAATTCTGGTTGGATCGCGCCCGCACGGCGGCGATCGCCGCGCATACTAATGCCTTTAAAATTAATGAAGATGTGGTGATACCACTGCCAGATTTGGGAGAATATAATTTAGGGATTGAGCGAATTAATATTGTTCAGTCCATCAAAAACAAAATCACGATTATAAATGCTGTGCTGGATTTCATGAATTCAGATTGGCAATCCTTGCTTGCTGTAGAGAGCTATGAAGCAAACATTGAAAATGATGAAATTATTAAGGACAAAAAATCTGCCGCAATAAAATTGCTGAATGATGTTAAGTATCGTTGGCAGGGCATGCTTGATTGTATGAATTCGCCCGTTAGTGAGTGTGCGCACTTGCTGCCTGCGGAAGATTGGCAATCAGCACTTCCTGATAGCCTTTTATTCGACCTCTTGCAACGCCGTGAGTTACGCATCTCTTATCGCCGTACCATTGAGCAGCCATTAAAAGATATTTTTGCTGGACGCGATTTACAGCGCGTGCGTGATCGGCTCGACACTATTCACAAAGAAATCCGTAATAGCCGATTGTTTGTGGCAACCCACATGCACGCCGGGGATGGCAATGTACACACGAATATACCAGTGCATTCCAATGATTATGAAATGCTGTTAGAAGCTGATCGAATTGTGGATCATGTGATGGGCTTGGCGGTTAAACTTGGCGGCGTTATTTCCGGTGAACATGGTATTGGCATTACCAAAATTCAATATCTTGACGATGCAAGTATTGATGCTTTTGAAAAATACAAAGGCGAGGTTGACCCTCATTCGCATTTCAATCGTGGCAAGCTAATGCACGGTTCCGGTTTGGAAAAAGCGTATACGCCATCTTTACGTCTGCTGCAGCAAGAAGCCATTATCCTTGAAGAGAGTGAGTTGGGTGCACTGAACGACGATATTCGACATTGTTTGCGTTGTGGAAAATGCAAACCTGTCTGCACCACCCATGTGCCGCGGGCAAATTTATTCTATTCGCCACGCAACAAGATCTTGGGAACCGGGTTGATTCTCGAAGCTTTCCTTTATGAAGAGCAAACTCGGCGTGGTATTTCGCTGCGTCATTTTGAAGAAATGAATGATTTGGCTGATCACTGTACTGTTTGTCATAAATGTTTAGCGCCGTGTCCGGTAGATATTGATTTTGGTGAAGTCTCGGTTCGCATGCGGCGAATTTTAAAAGATAAAGGCAAGAAACATTTGAGTCCGGGAACCTGGGTATCAATGCAGTATTTGAATGCAAAGGATCCAACCACTATAAAAATAATGCGTAAACTGGTTTTAGAATGGGGTTTCAAAGCGCAACGCTTGGGTTATGATATTGCCAAAAAAGTCAAATGGCTGCAAACCGAAAAGCTACCAGCGTCGACCTCAGGTAAACCGAAAATGAAAGCGCAGGTAATTAACTTTATTAAAAAACCCTTGCCGCGCAGTATTCCCGCGCAGACAACACGTGCTATGTTGGGTCTGGAAGATGATAAAGTTGTGCCAATTATTCGTGATCCGCAGAAACTAACCGATGATTCGGAAGCGGTTTTTTATTTTCCAGGTTGTGGTTCTGAACGGTTATTTAGTCAGGTGGGTATGGCGACGATTGCCATGCTCTATGAGGTTGGTGCGCAGGTGGTATTGCCACCTGGGTATTTGTGTTGTGGTTACCCACAATCGTCCGGCGGTGAAGAAGAAAAAGGCCGACAAATCACCACCGACAACCGTGTATTGTTCCATCGTGTGGCGAATACCTTAAACTATATGGATATCAAAACCGTAATCGTTTCATGTGGCACCTGCATGGATCAATTATTGAAATATGAATTTGAAAATATTTTCCCCGGCTGTCGTTTGTTGGATATACACGAATACCTGATGGAGAAAGGCGTATCAACCGACAATGTCAATGGTGTGCAATATCTCTATCATGATCCCTGCCATACACCGATGAAGAAATATAATCCAGTCACTGTTGCTAAAAAATTGACCAATAGTGAAGTCCTACTATCAGATCGCTGTTGCGGCGAAGCCGGTACGTTTGCGGTAGCGCGACCAGATATTTCGACCCAGTTGCGTTTTCGCAAGCAAGAAGAGTTAACCCAAGGCATGGAAAAGCTGGAAGCCAACGATCCCGGCAAAAAAATGAAACTCTTAACCTCTTGCCCAGCCTGTGTGCAGGGTCTATCACGTTACGAAGATGATACCGGCATGGAAACTGACTATATCGTTGTGGAATTGGCAAATAATTTGTTGGGTGAAAGTTGGCAAACAGCGTTTGTCGAGAAGGCGACAAAAGGCGGGATAGAGAAGGTTTTATTGTAATTTAAAATGGCTAGCCTCTGCAATAATGAACTCTATTTCTGCCATTATTTTTTGCCTCATAGAGATATACGTCAGCGCATTTGATCAAAGACTCGGCGTTGATGCCATTCGATGGGAACGTCGCGATACCAATACTTACGGTAACCTGTGTGGTGGGTTCATTGTTTTCATCGACAAAATTGGTGGTTGCAATGAGTTTGCGAATATCTTCAGCAACAGTGATGCTCGCTTCAAGGTCTGTCTCACTCAGCAGTACTAAGAATTCTTCCCCGCCATAGCGCGCGATGATGTCGGAATCCCGTAGTCGGTCTTTCAATATCGCGCCGAGTGTGCATAGTAAATTATCGCCAGAAAGATGTCCAAACGTATCATTGTATTGTTTGAAATTGTCGACATCAAAAAACAATATTGAAAATTGATAGTTGTGTCGTTGTGAGCGACTGATTTCATTTTTTAGTGCTGTAATTATGAATCGGCGATTGAATAAATTAGTCAGCCCATCGAGCGTAGCCAGCTTATTCAATTTTTCATTGACATCTTCAAGCTTTTGATTATTTTCAGTCAATTGTCTGATGAGATTTTTATTTTCCCGGATGAGTTCTAACTTTTCCGCAGCACGTCTAGTCACCGCAAGCAGTTCAAAATTATCAAATGGTTTGGTTAAGTAATCATAGGCGCCAGCACGCATGGCTTCGATAACCGTGTCAAGTGAGGCATGGCTGGTCATAAGAATAACCTGGGTGTTTTTGCTTATTTTTTTTATTTCTTTTAATAAACTAATGCCATCGAGTTCTTTCATTCGAATATCGCTCAATACAATGTCATAACTCGTTTGAGAGCAAAGCTCAAGGGCAACTTCACCACAGTCAGCCATATCAACTTCGTATCCATCCTTGCCGAGAATTTTGGATACAATGACTCTCAGTGAGGTCTCGTCATCTACAACGAGTATTTTAGTTTTCACAGACATTTATTTATTGTCTCATAATGATCATTGTTTTAATCAATCTAATGTGAGCCTGGAAATGCTTTGGCTCTTTTCAACTTCTTTGGAAATGGGGAGTTTAATGGTGAATGTAGTTCCCGATCCAAGTGTACTCTCTACGCTAATTTCACCTTTGTGATCCTGAATGATGCCGTAACTTACCGACATTCCTAACCCTGTTCCTTTACCGGCAGGTTTGGTAGTAAAAAACGGTTCAAAGATACGAGACTGGACTTCTTCGTCCATGCCCGGACCCGTATCGGTGACGATAATACCGATAAACTTATCATTCAGAACTTTGGTAGATAGCATAAGTTTTCCAGAATTGTTACCAATAGCCTGTTGCGCATTAATCATGAGATTAATTAAAACTTGTTGGATTTGGTTGTCATTGGCTAATACTAAAGGCAGATCAGTTGCAAGTTGTCTTTCAACGCTAACATTGTTGATTTTTAATTGATGATTTACAGTAGCGATTGAATAATTAATCACTCGATTAATATCTATATTTTTTTTCTTTTCGTTGTTTTGTTGGCGCGCAAAGGTCATTAGATTTTCAATGATTGAATTGCAACGCTTCGTTTCCTGCTCGATGACTGATAGGTATTCGTAGGCCTCATGACCTTTGTCAAGCATGCTCGTACAGAGCTGGGCATGACTGAGTATTCCGGCAAGTGGATTTTTTACTTCATGTGCAATACCGGCGCTCAGGTTACCGAATGCAGACATTTTTTCGGATTGAACCAATTGAGTTTGTGCTTTATTCAATGCACTGTCCCGTTCCTTTAATCCCGTTGCCATGCGGTTGAAAGAGTCTGCCAGATAGCCGATTTCATCACGCGAGGTGATGTTTACTTGAGTATCGAACTTACCGTCGCGGATAACATTGGTTGCATCAGCGAGAATTCTAACGGGTTTTGAAATTCGATGGGATGAAATTAATCCTACCACTGCAATTCCCATCAATAAACCAAAAGCAACTTTTAGTAAATCCTCGAGTAGATTCTTAGCTGTAAGAAAAGCAGCACTTTCAGGAATCTGTACTGCCGCAATAAGTTGGCCTATGCCAACTGAAGCAAACCCACCAATATATGGCACCGATTCATAGTCGTATTGCAAGGTGGTGCTGGAGCTTAAGCCATCTGCCAGTAACCCCAGGTCAGGTATCCAGTCGGCTTTGGCTCGATTCGCCATGACATCCTGTGTTGCGTGTACCAGTGGAACACGATCTATACTGACCAGAAATGTTTCATAGACGTTTGAACGACTTGCTAACTTTACTAACTTATCTAACCGAATTTGACCTGATATGATGGCTGGATTGTCGGCTTCTGCAAACTCAAGATTTACTGCAATGGTGAGAGTAGGCAGTTCGTTGGAGATGGTTGAATTTTCCAGATAAACGTTGCCTTTGAGAATATTGTCAAAGGGTAACGGGTTAGCTTTTCGGTATTTTTCCAGTTGCTCCTGGGTGACGTTTGTGCTGGCCAATTGGTTTGCATCATAGACTGTCGCATCACCTCGGCGTTTTTCTATCAACGTTACCGAGACAAAGTCCGGGAAATCTTCAAACATGCCGGTTAATAACGTGGATTTTTGTCGTTGAGTCAGATTTTCATCATACATTAGTCGAGCAAAAGAATGCAGTGCTTCTGTGTACCCTACAAGAGTTGCATTCGCTTCTTGTGCGGTATGAGTCGCGATAAGTGAGGTTAAATCGCGAATATATGCACTTTTGTCAGTGTGAAAAAGACTGGCCATGGTAAAGGTTATTGCCCCTACGGAGATGGTAACTAAGGTCAGAAGAGTCAGTAGTATTTTAAACCTTATCGGAAATACAATTTTTTTCTCTTTTAACGTTGGAAGGCTAAGATTAATATTTTCCATGAATCATTTCCGATTTGTAAGTAACATTGCCCCATTGATCAATAGATTCAACAACAATGATATTAGGACCATTTTTTAATTCAAGAGTATGTGAAAATCTGCCGCTTCGGCTGCTAATTTTTTTTCCGTTGATGTAGATAGTCGTTGAAGCTTCTGTTTTTCCTGACAAGGTATACTCTTTTTGTCCGGGTTTTGCTGTAGGAAAATCAAGTGTTAGTTTTGGTGGTTTGGAATCTCGAATCACCACAAAACTACGCCTATCTGATGTCGGACTTTCAACTTTATTATTGGATATTCCACTGACTTTCCAATAATAAGTTCCGCTTTTCAAGTTGCTTATATTCAGCTTGTTTTTCTTGGTGATTTTGTCATGGATGATTTGTTCAAATTTTTTATCTTGTGATAACAAAAACCGATATTCTTCTGAATAAAGACTAGCATGCCATTCAAAGCTTATTGTCGGAGCAGCATCTTTGAAGTAGAAATAATCATTGTTCTTTGGCGAATTTAGTTCGGGAATATTCGGCGTTAATGGCGGTGTAGATACTTCACCTTCCAAACTGATCAAAGAGGTTTCGTTCTTTTCTACACTAATTGTTT
>CALZHW010000164.1 GCA_945787125.1 uncultured Ectothiorhodospiraceae bacterium | reverse complement strand
TTGATGCACCTAGCAAATTCAAAAATATGCTAATCACCAATAAGGTGACCACGCAATTCTTGAATTCACTATGCACTTCAATATCTTGCACTAAAAATTCGCGCCAACTGATTATTCTAGGATCATGCTCTAAAGCTTAACACTGCCCATACAGCTCATTGTTGCTGCGTTGAATTAATAGACTTTTCTTATTTCCGCTTGGTTTTACACCAAATAGTAAGAATATTTTCTTTATTGTTATTCCTACTTTATGGATAATCCACATTCAAACACTATTGACTCAGCAACTAACACCATGATACTCCCAAACTTTATTATTATAGGTGCCTACAAATCAGGTACCACTTCTTTATATCACTACCTGCGACAGCATCCTGACATCTTTATGCCAAGCGTAAAAGAGCCTAATTTTTTTGCGCACGAAAAAAAAGCAATGCTCATGCAGCAGGAAGGGAAAGCAGGTAACCCAATTAATAATATTGATACTTACGCAGAGCTCTTTTCAACGGTCGAAAACGAAAAAGCCATTGGTGAAGCCTCGCCGCTTTACCTGGGTACTCCATTGGCCGCGCAGCGGATCAAAGAAACAATACCTCAAGTAAAATTGATCGCGATATTACGACAGCCCATAGAAGCTTTTTACTCCGATCACAATATGCGCATAAGGGATAAAAGAAAGCTAGAAAACGATTTCCGGGAAAGAGTTAAAGGTATTGAGAAACGCATTAATGTCGGTGAAATTTCCGGTCCCATGTATTACAAACAATTAAAAGTCTATTATGACTTGTATGGTGCAGACAGAATTAAAGTCTGTTTGTACGATGATTTAAAAAAAGACAATATAGGCTTAATCAAGAGTATCTATGAATTTCTTGACGTTGATGCCAGCTTTAGTCCACATATCACAGAAAGACACAACGCAGGAGGTCTCGCAAAAAGTATTAACTTAAATACGCTACTGAAAAGAGCACTTAAAAAACAAAAAGTAAAAAACACACCGTGGATAAAAAATACCTTGCTGAAGCTGCAACAAACGAATACATCACCGTTTCCACCTCTATCAGCCGACTTGCGAAGAGAACTTACCGAGGTTTATCGTGAAGATATTGAGAATCTTGCAAAACTCATTGATCGTGATTTAAATGCGTGGTTGAGTTGAGGGAAATACTGGATTGATATTTACAGTGAAGCCATCACCGGCAATGAGCTAGTGATGGCTTATATTTGATAAACGCACTTATTATCTTTATTGCAGGACAGCAGACTCCAGACTTATCCAACCCGTGGAGCCAGGCTTCGCAGTTAACACATAACGAACCGTCAGCTTTTTACCCGCTGATGCCGCTTTGAAATTCAGCGAAATCACCTGACTGGTAATGCCGTTCAACTTCTCTACTTGCGTCATGTAAACCGGCGCACTGCCGTCACTTAAGGTTGCTTTGAAAGTCCCACTGACATTTTTTGCCCCCACGTACACTTTCAGGGTTTGTGCTGAAGTAGTCGCTGGAACTGTAAACTCAAAACCTTTGTCAATATTATAGACGCGAAGGCCTGCATTGGTTTTACTTGCGTTCCCCGTCGGTGCGCCGCCAGTCCACGAGTAAACCGCCATGCTGTTGGTGCCTCGTGGCATTTTGGCACCTCCAACTGCGTTTACATCACTGATCAGAGAAACTCTGGCTTTACCGTTAAAGTCACTGGCACTACTCAATCCCCAATGCGCCCAGTCAGACGAGCCCAAATTGCTCAAACTCACAACTGAAGTGGGATTGCCAGTGACACCAGAAAGTTCACCGCCCGTGCCAGTATCACCACCCGTACTTCCGCCGCCGGTGCCAGATCCACCACCACTGCTGCCGCCAGCGCCTTGCAGTGTCGCTGATTCCAGGCTTATCCAGCCAGCAGAACCCGGTTTTTTGTCAATCACATAACGAACTGTCAATAATTGACCGTCGGTTGCCGCTTTAAAGTTGATCGTCACCACACGGCTGGTAATGCCACCGATGGCATCAATCATCACGCTGCGAGGCGAAGCGCTACCATCACTTAAGCGGGCTTCAAATCGACCACTGACTGTTTTGGCGCCCAAATAAACACGTAGCGTTTTCGATGTCGTTGCCGCAGGAACTGTAAATTGAAAACCTTTGCCTTGATAATAAACACGTATGCCTGAATTGGCCTTTGTCTTTGAAGCCGTCGGCATGCCGTCATTCCAGGAATAGACTGTTGAGCCGTTTGACCCACGCGGCATACTTGCGCCACCAATAGGACTTACATCGCTGATTTGCGGGTTACCCACTTTACGATCAACATCACTCGCGCTGTTCAGCCCCCAATGTGCCCAGTCTGCCGATCCTTCTGAACTCAAATTTACAACTGATGATGACTTCGCGGGATCTACAGACAATGATCCACCACTGGATACGCCTTGCGATTTGACGGTAATGTTAAATACTCTTTTCGCTGTTGCACCTTCACTATCCGTTGCAGTAACCGTCACTGAATAAGGGCTGCCCGCTGCAGTACCTATGGATGGGGTCCAGCTCACTTCGCCAATACCGTTACCAAAATCAGATAGAATGCTCGGCTTGCCTGGCAAGGTATTGGACTGACTCAAGCGGACTGCCGCACTATCAACGTCACTGGCTTGAACTGGAATCGTTAACAAGTCCCCTTCAATTACTGTTTTTGAGCTAATAAATGCCAGGGTAGGCGCTTTATTACTAGTTGTTCCGCCACCAGTGCCACCGCCAGTTGAACCTCCAGTGCCGCCTCCTGTTAAGCCACCCGTACTGCCTCCACTTCCGACGGCATGCACATCAAGTTTATCAAACATCGGCTGTGATTTTTCGCCGCCTTTCTTCTTGATCTTTAAACGAATGGTATTATTTGCATTCGGCAAATTAACTTGCCACAGATCGCTGGCCCATGTGCCGCGACGACCAGTCGCCATTGGCTTACGAATGCCTTGACTCACACCATTAACAAACAATTCGAGATTTTGCTCATTACCTTCCCAGCTATAGCGAAAGTTCAACATTCTCTCGCCACCACCAGAAACATTTTTCCACTCGATTACCGCACCACTGCTCCTGATATCATAATAACCTGTGCCTGTGTAATCTTTATGTTTTTTGTTAATCGCACCACCGCTTAACACGTTAGCGTTTTCGGCTTGATAAGTTGCTAACAATCTTCCTAGGCCAGGAAACTCTCTAGGAGTCAACGACACATCGTCCCAATAAGTTTCGCCACCAGTGTTTTCATACCATGTTCTAAAAAAGAAGTCTGCAAATTTCGCGTTAGAAGGAGCCTGAAGTGCGACTTTCATTTGCCTAAAACCATAGCTTCCATAAGGTGCCCAGGTATAGGACTCTTTGGCTTTATTGTCCCAACTACGAACGATGTTGCCAGCTCCATCTCGCCAGCGCACAATGCCCAACGGTCTTCCGCCACCACCGATACCTCTAACGTTCTTGCCGCTGACATACACGCTATAAATGTATTCTTTACCTGGCACGATGCCACTAACTCTTTCCTGACTGGCATTGTGACTACGTGAATTCACACCATTTCCGGTATTTCTCATCATTAGAGCCTTTGAGCCCGTCCGAGTAGGTGAGCTAACAATGGCCATTGTATTGTCCTGCAGCTTCCAGTTCTTCGTGCCGTTTTCAAACGAGGGATCAGGCACCTGGTTGGCTTGGGCTATCGAGCCAATGCCCAGCATTAAACCCAAGGCAACCAATAAGCCTGGGCAACGTGTGATTTTTCTATTCATGATATCAGTCCGTAAGTTATAAGATTTTAAAGGTGATTCGTTCTACTATTGCGGTAATAAACAATTAACACTATTTATCTTTGTTATATTTATCTTTGTTATATTTGCGAGCATCGATGTTGTTATTCATCGGCCTTAGCGTGGTAAATGCAGGTGTTAAATACACTCACATAACGTGCTTTTATTTTCCATTATGCACAATCTAATCCAAAGCCGTCAATCAATCTGCCGCATTTATAATTTCTATTTATTTCCCTTCTCGAATCATTCAGAGACAACTAAACAGCTATCAATTTGTTATTATTGACATTAATTTTTAAAAGTAGCATTTGTAATGCATTCAAAATTCCCCTGAATTTAGCTATATTTATTACCCACTTCACAAATAAAATTTACAATAGATAACTAGGCGGCCAAACAACGAACAGGCTAGTAAAAGCTAACCCCAATATTCCGTCGTTTCTATGCGACAATTAATCTTGATTAATTCCCACATAATGATATTACTTAGGCACGCGCGCATTGCACAAGCAACCCAATATCCTCAGGTTCAGGTGCTCAAACATTGCAAAAATGTCACCTTTCGCCACTAACCAGTCTCCGAGAAAAATCCGAACTCATGTAAAAAAATAGACTGAAATATATGCTGCTAATGAAATATTTTTACTTTTCTATAATCTTCAAAATTTGATTGGCAGAAACATTTTTCAATTGTTGCACAATTCCGCTGGGCCAGTTGACGGTAAGACGCTCAATCTTGTCATATTTCCCCAAACCAAAATGAAGCCGCTGATGATTTTGGGCAATTCGATGCATACCACCTCGCTGTTCACGAGTCTGTTTTATACCGGCGGTCTCAACGCTGACAATTGCGCCAATGCCGTCACGATTAGACTTCACTCCCTCAAGATCAATCTCAAGCCAATGTTTATCATTTCCAAGATTGCGAAACAATTGATGTGAGCCGTCAAAAACAAACGGGCCCGATGGATCGGAGCCATTTGTAATAAAGATATCCAGAAAACCATCTTTATCATAGTCGGCGATTGCCGCCACATCACCACGTCCTAAATCACTACCTGCAGCCCCCCCTGCAGCAGCAATAAGCTGGAAATTGCCCTTGCCATCATTTTCCAACAAACGGTTTGGCAAGTTTTCAACCGGACCGGTGCATACCATATATAGGTCTATGTCCATATCATTATCAAAATCACCCGCAACAATAGAGTAACAAGCGTTGCTCTCACCGGCTTCAGCCCGCAATTGTTTAGGGACAAATTTATTTTCGGCTTGTATCAAAACTTCATCAGATCCACTTTCCTTAAATTTCTTAAAACCAATAATTTTCAATTGATCAATCGACTGCGAAGCGCGAACAATAAAATCAGCGTATTGCCCTCGGAAATAATTTTGCATCGTCCAAACCCTGGACTCAGGATTGTAATAAATGGCAATTCCTTCAGATTTTTTAGCGAGCGTGCCACTTTCAGCCCCAATTGCACTGGTATCTTTAGGCGAGAGTCGAAATGCCCTGGCATCGGGATGACGTCCATCATCACCAATAAAAATTTTATCCAGGCTCAACCATGTTGGATGGATGAGAAAATCTAGCTCACCATCAGAGTGAAAAGTAATTGCTTTAGGGGTATTTCTGCCAGCGCCCGTTAGTGTTCCCTTGATTTCATTGGCATCTGTCTGAATAACATCGGGCTCAAGAAACGGGCCTTTCATAAGATACAAATCATTTTTTCCATCGCCATTAAAGTCCGCTATCGCCACGTCACTTATACCGTTTTCTTTTGGTAAGCTAATAACGCTGGTAATATCTTCAAACTCACCATTATTTAAAGCGTAAATTCTAGTCGGTGATGAAAACAGAACTAAATCAAGAAAACGACCATTCGATAGATTCGCCAATTGCGTGGATTCAAGATGAGCATGTGTATTAATCAATGACGTTTCCGTACTAAACTCAAACCGCATCAGGTTGTTGAATGTGGCCCGAAGTTTGTCACTCTTGGACCAACGCTCATCTTTAAATTTTAACGCCTCGCTGGATTTCACGAATCGATTGTTTTTTTGCAGATATACAGCTGTTGGAGGGCCTCCTTGACGACGCGTATTCACAACGACTAAATCGAGTTTTCCATCATTATCTACATCAAGCCATAGAGGTGAACGAGCTAAGCCGCTGACATCAATACCATATGCTGCCGCACTTTCTACTAGCTTATCGTTCTGGTTAATAAAAAAATGATTTCGGCCACACCCGACACACATTGAACCATCATCGTTAATTCGCCCGCCAACCAGCTCTATAAGATCCTGATCACCGTCATTATCAACATCGGCCCACGCTGCGCCGTGTGTATCAACCTGCGGATTCGCAGACCAGACTTCATCTGCTATATCAACAAAAGTACCATCCTGTTTATTCAGGTATAGACTAGGTTTAGTATCATGATTGCCTACCCACAAATCAGGCCAGCCATCACCATTAAAATCACCCCATGACGCCCCATACGTTTGTCCGGAATGGTTGATGTTGGCACTCTGGCTGAATTCTTCAAATTTAATTTCTGCTTGAATGGGCATCGTCAATGCTAAAAAAACAATAGTCAGCAAGCTTAACTTTAAAACTGAGGAATATAGATACCTACATTGTAATTTACAGCCCATTAGGATCTCCGGAGAATTTTCATTGAAATTTTGCAAGAGTAACTCTTCAAACATCATGAGTGTTGTGCGATTCGGGTTAAACTCAATTTACTGAGCTTGCTCTTCAACCATGAGAATCTGATTTGCACTCACATTTTCCAACCGTTGTACAACCCCGCTGGGCCAATATACTGTTAATAATTCCGCCTTATCATTTGGTCCAAGACCAAAATGTAAACGTCCGTAGTTTTGTGAAAAACTGTGTATACCGCCATCTTTCTGCCTGATCTGAGTTTTCCCATTCGCTTGCAATATAATCTTGGCGCCGATGCCATCCCGATTAGAAGAAATCCCCTTCAAGTCGATTTGCAGCCAATTATTACTATTACCCAGATTTTTATACAGTTCGTATGGCCCTTCGTCAGCAAATGGTGGTGCGCCTACGCCGTTAGTAACAAATAAGTCCAGGAATCCATCAAGATCGTAATCAGCCATTGCAACCTGATTACCACGTCCTTGCTGACTGCCTTCGGCTCCACCCGACTTTCTTACTTTGCTGAAATTTGCCTTGCCATCGTTTTCATACAAAATATTTGATTGGTTCTGAACCGGTCCTGTACAAACCAGATAGAGATCAAGATCCATATCATTGTCAAAATCGCCAGCAGTTATTGAGCTACAGGAAGTTATATTATCCGTAAGTTTGAGTTTCTTTGAAGCATATTCATTACCTTTTCTGAGCAATAAAATATCTTTCACCCCCCCTGCTTGCGGCTTGAATCCTTTTACCTCCGTTGATTCTATCGTTTTACTCGAGGTAATTATAAAACCAATTGATTGACCCTGGTTGTTAAGAGTCCATAGGTTTGTTTCTGGTTCATATTCAATCGAAACACCTGCTGCATTTTTTTTAAAATCGGAAGCGGCTTCTCTCACATGAGGATTTTCTGGTGAGATTTTAAAGCGAGTTTCTTTTAACTTTTCCTGCTTAGAACCTAAAAATAAATCAGGGTAAACATCTTTAGTGGTATCTGATGGATCCATCCATGGCCGGTGGACCTCAAAAGTAACTTCACCCGAAGTTCTGAAAACAACAGTACTAGGCTTGCCTGATTTGTTCCCCATTCTGCCACGAATACTGTGTGCACTGTCTTGAATCACGTTCCAAGCCCACGCCTTGGCACGAGTGAAAAACATATCTATTTGACCATCACCATCAAAATCACCCATAGCCACATCTTCAATCGACTTTATGTTTGGTAATGTTATTTGAGCCGTAATGTCATTGAGCTTTGCAGACCCAATCGAATATAGCCGGCTGGGCTGCATAAATG
>CALZHW010000163.1 GCA_945787125.1 uncultured Ectothiorhodospiraceae bacterium | reverse complement strand
CGCAATATGCTGCGGTATTTGGCAAATTCGGTTGTCGCTTTAAGGTTTTTTACACCATAGACTATTTCGAAGGCTTTTTTTAAATGTTCTGCTGCATGATAAAAATCGAGAACAGATGTTCCCTTTGGCAAATCTTCATCTAAGAATGTCCAATTATCTTTTGCACCATCAGCAACTTTTACAACTTTCAAATTCGGTTGACAAGTTAAGGCGTGGTCGAGCTCTTTTTTCAGAAACGCTTTCAGTGTCAGTTTTTTATGTTCTGACATACGGCCATAACGTCTGGTTGCCAGCGGCTCACCTTCCGCATCATAATAGGTGAGTGTGCCGCAATCGATCTAAGCTGCTTTTTGAGGGTTGCATCCCGCCAAGTTCGTTAAAACCTTGCGTGTGTGTTCTGGGCATTATTTGTCCTCTTTAGTTTGAAACTTCTAAAAAAAGAGGTGACAGTTATCCTGTCACACGGGGCTTCATAAGGCGTGAGTTGTGATACGACTAAAAGGGCTTGTTTTGCCGCCGTTGGGCTCCAAGAACCTTCAACAATGCCCGCGAACTTAACCCCCATCAAATCACTAGCTCAGGCTGCCAAAATGACTATATACATAAGATCAAGCAACGCGAACTCTAAATTGCAAGTGAGTATAAATTTTTTTTGAAGCAAAAGTGCCCTACTCGCGCTGCACTCGAATCACTCAGCTCTTAACGAATTGCAAGCTAATGCTATAATAAGGTGAAACCTTCTTCAGAGTTAGCTATATACTTTTTTGCATTGCTAATTTGGCTTGAAACAAATAGTATAATAATATGATTAAATTAGAAATTAAGTAGAATAAACTATGGATTGGACAAAAATCTCAGATGACCCTAATAATGAAAAAGCACGGGAATTAATCAAAGAAGCGATTCTCTCCCGGCGTAAGATAATTAATGATTGCGGCATGCTCGACTATGTTGTTACTCGCATTCAAGGCAAAAAAGTTCTGGATGTAGGCATGGTAGCTCATTCCGAAAACAGGCTTTCCCAATCTAACTGGCGCCATGAAATTATAAGAAAAAATGCTAATTACTGCTTAGGAATTGATATCTTAGAAAAACTTGTCAATCAACTAAAAGAAAATGATTACAATGTTCAATGCGTAGATGCAACGTCAGATTTCGATATTGGCGACAAATTTGACATAGTTTTTTTGGGGGACGTAATCGAGCACGTTGACAACCCAGTTAAGCTACTAAAATTTTCAAAAAGACATTTAACCAAGGATGGCGTCATTCTCGCCTCAACCCCTAATCCATTCAGCAGAAAATTCATTCGACAAGTACGGAAAAATGATACATCAATTGTTAACTTGGATCATATTGCCTGGATTACACCAACAATGGCACTGGAAATTGGAAGACGAGCAGATCTTGATCTCAAGCACTATTTTTTAATTAAAAAAGCTCCGAACGATGCCATTAGTCGTTTGGTAAAATCATTTATCCGACGATTTGAGCCAACTGAACTACCTTATCCTGATTTTCTTTATGAATTCAAGTAAATTTCATGAGTGACATACGGGCCTGACTAATGATTAACCAACTTGACAAGATACTCAAACCGGGTGTCGTTTACTAATAACTTCTTTATAGACTTCTTTTAACCTGATTACGTACTTATCTACAGTAAACTCCGTTGCTAAACGTTTTGCTCTAGCTGACAATTCTTGATAAAGATCATCATCGGTAAGAAGCTTAACAACATTTTTTGCAAGATCATCTTCATCTACTTTACATATCAATGCTGGTGATGGCTGAAATTCTTTAGATGGCACATTTTCGGATATAACAGCGGGTAACCCTACGGCCATTGCCTCAAGATGCGTGATCGGTAACCCTTCGTAGGCAGAGGGCATTATAAGCAAATCGCTCACATACATTAACTGAGGAACATCTTTTCGGTAACCCAAAAAGTAAATATTATCTTTACAAGGTGAGCTCTCCGCCAATTCAGTCAACATTTCCTCGTCAGGTCCTTCACCGACAATAATTAAGTTAGCTTCAGGTATTTCTTTTCTTATTTTAGGGAGAGCTTTAATTGCAACATCAATTCTTTTGTGTTTATTTACCAGCCTGCCCACTAGTAAAATATTTTTACCTTTATTGCCAGTTAGTTCTTCTTTCACTAAATCACCCCGGTATACGCTTCCCGGGTCAAAAGTATTGTAAAGTACTATATGGTTCTTTTTTGTCACATTATGATCAGACTGAGTAACTTCATATACCATTTTCGAAATTGATATATATAAATCTGTTCTGACAGACAATATTTTATTCATCATTCTACGAAACGATTTTTTTTCTCTTCTAATATTTCTAATATGAGTGATAACTGGAATATTTAATCCAATAGCTGCCAGCCGACCAAAGTAGTCTCCACTAAAATGTGAAGTATGAATAACATCAGGTTGCAATTCTTTTAAAACTTTTCTCAGCTCGAAAACCGTATCAAAACGAAATGTCTTCAGAATCTTAATTGTATTTGAAATATTAACAACCTTAAGCCCAGCTTCGTCAAAATCAGACATTCTCTTCCCTGTACCTGATATATTGATAGCAATCATTTCAAATATATCTGTTTTTTTTGCTTCAGTCATGATATTAAAAAGCATATTCTCGACCCCACCGAAGGGAAGCCCCCCAACAATATAAACAACTCTCATTTTCTTCTTCTGTTCCATTCTATTATTACCTCAATAAACCTGCGGCGGAGACTTCAAGTTAAAACATTAACCTACCCGTATGCCACATCCCGATGACTAAAACCTACTTAACCGTCAGGTAATACTGTTCTTTAGCTTATAAACATCAATCAATAACTCGGCTGCCTCTGCTAATTTCAGTTCGATTTTATTTAGTTGTGCGATTTTTTTAGATTCAATAGCAGCGTCCTTTAATGCATCAAAATTTGACCAGTAACACATAGCATCAAAGAGCTCACCAACCTCATCCCCATCCATTTTAATCACACTTCCGTTTTTGAAATTTTCAATCAGCTCACACCCGCCATTGTTTTCAGATGTAATTACAGGCAGGCCACTTGCTAGCGCTTCAACAGTTGAATTTGCGAAAGGATCATAACGGGTTGGTAATAAATAAACATCAGATGCGGCATAAATAACTTCAGGATCCCTACGGCCTCCCAGAAATCGGCAGGATGATGCAATATCCAATTGTTTTGCCATTTGCTTGAACTCAGCTACCGCCGAATCATAACCAGTTATTATCAATCTAGCCTGGCGCCCCGCAGCAATGTATTTCACAAATGCTTTTAAAGCAATATCTAGCCCCTTACGCTTGTAGCCTGTTCCCAGAAATAAAAACACCAGCTCTTCGTTCTTGATATTTAATTCCTGCCGAAGAGCCACAGCATTGTCCCGGTAGTGATCGGCGTTAAATTGCTCAGTATCAGTCCCATTATGAATCACTACAATTCGCTCTTCCGGTACGTGGTATCGATTAATAATATCTAGTTTGACCATATTTGAGTTACAAATGACTTTTAGCGGCAAGTGACTCGTTAACGCTTTTCGTTCAATATCGATTGCCGCTTTATGGCGAAAGTTTGTCAGTTTTAGGTAATCTTGCAATCGGCTATGGGTAATATAGTGTGATTTTTCCAGGTAAGTTAAATGACTACCGCCGCCCAGTCGCAGTACATCCTGAGACCAGGTTCGACCCAAACCATATACAATATCGTATTTATTCGTTTTTAAATGTTGCTCTACAGCTTTTGCAAAAGTATATATTCTGTGCGCAGCACCAAGTGCCAACGGCCTTAAAACAACAAAATTTACCTTGCGATGCGGTTTTTCTTCATGACTGCGACAGATTATAGTTACATCATGTCCTTGCTCTGCTAAGTAGCTGGCAATATAATTCAAATAACGTTCTACACCACCGGTCATGGCATGACGCATATGAGTGACAGCGATTTTCAATGGCTTTTGCATTTACATTCTTACTTTTATAAAATCTGCATTGGTATAACTCAGCGCAATAGATTATGTTTTATTAGAATTGATACTGATAACAAATTAAACATTGTTAAAACTCATCGAATTAAAAATGTCTCTAGATAAATTTTAAAATCCATAAACTTTAAAAATAAACTAACAACAATCCAAATAATTTAAGTACAACATAGTCCTTATCAATCTTTCTCTAGTTAATTACTTTAACAAAATAATCTATTGTTTTCACCAAACCCTGCTTAAGCTGAATCTCCGGTTCCCACTTTATAGTATTTCTTGCTAGCGTAATATCCGGCTGGCGTTGTTTGGGGTCATCCTGTGGCAATGTCTCAAAAATAAGTTTTGAAGAAGATCCAGTTAATTCAATTACTGTTTCTGCCAGCTCTTTAATGGTGAACTCATTTGGGTTACCAAGATTCATTGGGCCGGTGAATTCTTTTGGGGTTGCCATTAATCTTACAAAGCCTTCAATCAAGTCGTCTACATAACAAAATGAGCGAGTCTGATTGCCATCGCCATAGATGGTTATATCTTTACCCTGTAACGCTTGCACAATGAAATTTGAAACAACCCGGCCATCATTAGGGTGCATGCGTGGCCCATAGGTATTAAAAATTCGTGCAACCTTAATCTCTAAACCATGCTGGCGGTTGTAATCAAAAAATAACGTTTCTGCACAACGTTTGCCTTCGTCGTAACAAGAGCGATAGCCGATAGGATTAACATTACCCCAGTAGGACTCTGGCTGCGGGTGCATCGTTGGATCACCATAAACTTCACTGGTGGACGCCTGAAATATTCTGGCCTTGAGACGTTTTGCTAAGCCGAGCATGTTAATCGCACCATGCACACTGGTTTTGGTTGTTTGCACCGGGTCATATTGATAATGAATGGGTGACGCTGGACAGGCCAAATTATAAATTTCATCCACTTCTACATAAAATGGAAAGGTCACATCATGTCGCATGAGCTCAAAATGGGGATTACTTAACAAGTGAAGAATATTATCCTTGGTGCCTGTATAAAAGTTATCGACACACAAAACATCGTGCCCCTCTTGCAACAAGCGTTCGCACAAGTGCGAGCCCAAAAAACCAGCGCCGCCGGTGACTAATATACTTTTTCTAATGGAGTGTTTTTTCATAGTTTTCAATCAATTTTGATTCTTGTAAGTCTTAGGTAAATTACTTAGACGTTTTATATTCGTTTTATCAAGCTCAAATATTTTAGCTTCAACCAGAAATGCAGAAAATGCCGATTGCACGGCAATAATTAAACCTCTGATGCCGTCTAACATCCCGCGTTTTATGAGATATATTTCCAAAAATTTACTCAGCGGCTTGAAAAACATTCGCAACAATGAAAATCGTTTACCTTTTTCATAGCGGGTAAATGCCTTAATAGTGGAAAACTTATTAACCGTATTAATCGCATCGGATAAGTCCACAAAACTATAATGAATCAAATCCCCTTTGAGCTTCACACCTTTGCCATTAATTTCCAACACATCATGAGGGTTTTCACCGCCCCACTTAGCATGGGCTTTTTTTACTAAACGATAACGTGCATTTGGATACCAGCCACTGTAGCGAATATAATCTTGCATATGAAAAGTTAAACGGGAAAATTTGGCTGCAATCGCTTGGGGATCGCTTGCAAGAAATTCCATTATTGATGCGCGCAACTCTGGAGATACGCGCTCATCAGCATCGATAGACAGTTTCCACTCCGATTGACAAGCTTCTAAAGCACGATTTTTTTGATTAATATGCCCATCAAACGCATGTTGGATAAAGATTAACTTAGCATAACTTCTGCAGATTTCTTCGGTGGCATCTGTGCTAAAAGAATCATACACAACAATTTCATCAGCAATATCTACTACTGAATTAATACAATCCCGTATGTTTTTCTCTTCATTAAAGGTGATAATCGCTACTGATAAAGAGGGCCGATCAGACATTTCCATTCTCACTACATAGATTAAGCCGCAAGCGTTTTTTCTATTTTCTCGAATACACTGGCGGATGAGATTTCTTTCAAACACTTATAATGCCCATACGGGCACTCTCTTTTAAAACAGGGGCTACATTCAATATTCGTTTTGGCAATTTTTACTTTATCAGATAATGGTGGTGTAAATGAAGGGTCGGATGAACCGTATATTGCCACCAGGGGTGTATCAACCGCTGCGGCGATATGCATCAGGCCGGAGTCATTGCAAACGGCTGAATCAGTGATGGCTAATAAATCTATGGCATCTTCCAGGCTGGTTTTGCCACACAGGTTAATACACTGATTATTTGCCAGACGGTTGATCTCATCGGCGATGCTTTTATCTTTTTCCGAGCCTAGCAACCACACTTGCCTATTTTCACTGGTTAGTGCCTTGGCCAGTGCTGCAAAGTTTTCTGCGGGCCATTGTTTGGCTGGGCCATATTCTGCGCCGGGACAAAAGGCGATGACTTTGCGTTGATCTTTTTGCAAACTGAGTTTGCTCATCACTGTATCTTGCGATGAAGCATCACTGTACAGCTTTGGCTTGGGATAATCTGTCAGAGTGGCGTTTTTATCCAGGCCTAACGCCACATAACGTTGCACCATCAGCGGCAGTTGTTTTTTATCCAGCTGGCGACTATCGTTGAGCAAACCAAAGCGCAGTTCGCCGATAAAACCGGTACGTTTCAGTATCTTTGCGCCGTAGGGAACCAGGGCTGACTTCCAGGTATAAGGCAAGACAATGGCTTGGTCATATTTTTCTGCTGCTAGACTTTTGCCCATAGTTAAACGTGCACCTGGTTTGAACACACCATGACCAAATGGCATGACAATCGCCTGATTCACTTCTGGCATGCGTGCGAGCAGTGGTTTACTCCAACCAGGTGCGACCACATCAATCAGGCAATTTTCATGTGTTTGTTTTAACAGCCGAAATAGACTCTGTGCCATCACCATGTCACCCACCCATGAAGGGCCAATGACCAGGATTTTATAAAAACTGCCCGACATTTTTTACTTCGCGGACTCTTTTAATGTGTATTCAGCACCACAATAAGGGCACTTTGCGGTGCCGGTTTGCTCAATGGGTAAGTAGACCCGTGGATGCGAGTTCCACAAACTCATACTGTCCATTGGGCAATGCAAGGGTAAGTCTGCTTTGGTCACATCATAGTGATTTTCTGCATTTGCGGTAATTGTCGATGTTGATGACGAAGCCTGACTCATGTTATTTTATCCCTCTTTTGTTAGACATAACTCAACCAGGATTCTTTTTCAGCGACCCGGCCATGTACAATATCAAAATATAAAGACTGTAATTTTTCTGTTACTGGTCCCCGACATCCTTCACCGATTGTGCGGTTATCTAGTTCACGAATGGGGGTCACTTCCGCCGCAGTTCCAGTAAAAAAGGCTTCGTCTGCAACATACACCTCATCGCGGGTTATGCGTTTTTCTTTGATCTTATAACCCAGCTCTTCCGCTACTTCAACAATCGTCGCGCGTGTGATGCCTTCCAGTGCCGATGTCAAATCCGGCGTATAAATAATGCCATCACGCACGATAAATATATTTTCACCACTGCCTTCGGCGACATAACCTTCCGCATCTAACAGCAGCGCTTCGTCATAACCACCGTCCAATGCTTCTTTCAATGCCAGCATGGAGTTCATATAGTTACCATTCGCTTTGGCTTTACACATGGTAATGTTGACATGGTGCCGAGTGAAAGATGAAGTACGAATTCGAATACCTTTTTCCATGCCTTCAATACCCAAGTAGCTACCCCATTCCCAGGCAGCGACGA
>CALZHW010000162.1 GCA_945787125.1 uncultured Ectothiorhodospiraceae bacterium | reverse complement strand
GTATTCATATTACACACAAAAGAGCCGTCAATTTTCAGAAAATCTACAGTAAAATTTCTCAAATAAGTAAATGATGACATACCACTTCCAAAGTCATCCAATGCAAATTTACAGCCCATACTCCTTAATACAGAGATTAATCGCGTAACGTGTTGTAAATTAGCAATTGCCGCTGTCTCGGTTATTTCAAAACAAAGTCGATGCGGATTAACCTTGGTTATTTGAATCTGATGCACAACGAAATCCAGAAACATCTCCTGACTTAGTGTTTGCCCCGAAAGATTGATGCATACAATGCCTAACTCAGCACTGTCTTGATGACTTTCTGCCAAACGTGAAAAAACCTGTTTAATCATCCAACGATCTATATCAGGCATCATTGAATAACGCTCAGCAGCAGGTATGAAAGCCATCGGTAAAATTTCATTGCCCGAATCATCGAGCATACGAATCAATAGTTCATACAAATCTTCATGCGCATTTTGATCGGTTGATTTGATTCTTTGTTTATAAATACTGAACCGCCCCCCTTCCAAAGCTTGATTGATGTGGGAAGTCAGTATCATTTCATCCCTGCGCAGCATAATCTCATTATCATCTACGCGCTGCACCCAGACACTATCGAAGTCCTTCTCTTTTGCGATATAACACGCGGCACTAGCATCACTCATGAGTTTGGCGACACTAAGACTATTATGCCTTACGCCAAGCACACCAATACTTACATTTAATTTGAAAACATAAGTTTTCCAGCTAAACCGGAATTCTTGAATGATCCGCTTTAACGCGTTTGCAATATCCTCTGCCTTATGCAGTGAGCAAGAATTCAACAAAAAACCAAATTGATTATCACCAAGGCGCGATACCACATCACTGCCTCGTGTTTTGGCTTCCAAGATAACAGCAAGCTGCTGCAGTAACGCATCACCTGCTACATGCCCGCAGGTATCATTAACGATATTGAAGTGCTCCAACTCAACATACAAAATCGCATGATTTCGTCGATTCGATCTTGCATCCTGTAATAACTGCGCTAACAATACCTCAAACTCACGACGGCTCACCAAACCTGTCAACCCATCATGAGCAGCATGCCAGTGCAGTAGGTTGTCAAGATTGGAATTTTTCGAAGTATCACGAAAGGTAAGCTCCACCTGGTCTTTTTGCGCCACAAGCATCGCTCTTGCTCTAGTTTCGCGACGTACAACAAAATGCACGACCATAAATGACAGGATTAAACTGAGCATTGCAATGATCACTATAAACTGCAAGTTTCTGGCGTAAAGCACCTCTGCTTTTTCATGCGCTTGCTGACTCAATTCGCTTTCAACGCTCAACAACGCATTAAATGCTGCATAAAGCGCCTGTTCTTTTTGCCAATCAAATTCAAATTCATCCAGACTTGATATTCGGGATACAATAGACGTATCAAGCCCCTTATTCTCAGTAGATTGCAATAACGCTTTTTTTACCTGTTGATCTTGCCGTAACTGTAGATCATTCGCTTGTTCTATCGCTTGCTGAAATAATTGAGACTCAACGACAGCGAGAGAATATCCACTATATTGCTCATTAAGCAAAAGAAAATCTGCTGCCAACTGTTGATAGCGTGCATACTCTTCGTCAATAGTCATCTGGCTAACGTTGGAAGCCAATAATTTACGTAAACTCAAGGAACGCAGATTTACAACATCACGCATTTTATGGATGAGACGAATTTTACTGTAATGCTGCGAGATAATAGAATGAGTCACGTTTTTTTGTGCAGTGACATTGCTGAAACCAGTTGCCCAACCGAGCAGAAACAACACTGAGATTATCCCAAAGCCATATCTTAAAACATTACTATGTTGTTTTATTGCAAGACGACTATTAGCAAAAATCAAACTGACTACCCGTTCCTACGTAATGTTATAATTCAAGTTCTGGAGATCAAGAGAAATTGCTCATCGTCAGCACTCGCGATGTCATGATCTTGGGGGTGGTGTTGACGGCATGGTATTCGCGGTGTTTCTCAATAATATTTTTCTACCATGGGCATAAGCGATCAGCGGAAGATGGCACTCACACCACCTTTAAACTCCGATATTGAATTATTAAACCATATAATCTATTGACTCTACAAATTATTCTTCCAGACATCTGAATTTGATTTAGTAAGTTACAAATCCTGGCAGAAACTGACATTTGTTGTCAGTTATGACAAAAAATATCCATGCAACCGTTCAAAATCGAATAAAATAGGCAGACGAGACAACTAACAACAAAGTAATCAATTAATGCAGAAATACGATGTAATTATCATAGGCGCCAGTGCCTCAGGTCTTATGTGCGCCATAGAAGCAGGTAAACGAGGACGTAAAATCATAGTGCTTGATCACGCCAACAAGGCCGGGAAAAAAATTCTCATGTCTGGTGGTGGCCGTTGTAATTTCACCAACACTGACATCAATGCCGATAATTTTATTTCACAAAACCCACACTTCTGTAAATCTGCTCTAAGCCGTTATACACAATGGGATTTTATCGAAAGCGTGCAGAAACATAAAATTGCTTACCACGAACGTTCGCATGGTCAGCTCTTTTGCGACGACAGCGCGAAAGACATATTGGGCATGTTACTGAATGAATGCAAGCAAGTAGGTGTTAATATTTCACTCAATACCAACATCAATAACACTAAAAAAATTGAAGACCAATTTCACATAAGCAGCAATAAGGGATTAATGACGAGCAATTCACTGGTCATCGCCAGTGGTGGACTCTCTATTCCAAAAATGTGTGCCAGTCCATTTGGTTATAAAATAGCAGAACAATTCGGCTTAAGCATATTGCCCACCTCGGCAGGCCTTGTGCCTCTCACTCTGCAACTTGAGGATAAGGAAAAATACGCCACTTTGTCAGGAATCGCGGTGAATAGCATTGTCAGCAATGAGCGAGCAAGTTTTCGTGAAAATATTCTTTTCACGCATCGTGGCTTAAGCGGACCTGCAATTCTACAAATTTCCTCTTACTGGAAACCCGGTGAATCGATTTCTATTAATTTGTTACCCGACATTATGTTATTCGAGCACTTAAAGCAGGCAAAACAAAATCAGCCACAGCAGAAATTAAAAACGCTGCTAGTTAAACAACTGCCAAAACGCTTAGTTGAAACTCTCATCCCTGTCTCGATCATCGACCAACCATTGCAACGGTTATCCGAGGCACAACTCAGTACGATTTCACAGACCTTTCAAACCTGGCAAATCAAGCCAAATGGTACAGAAGGATATCGCACAGCGGAAGTCACATTGGGCGGCGTAGATTGTAACGAAATATCCTCTAAAACCATGCAGTCAAATAAAGTTCCTGGCTTATATTTTATTGGTGAAGTATTAGATGTCAGCGGCTGGCTGGGTGGTTACAATTTCCAATGGGCCTGGTCGTCCGGCTGGGTTGCGGGTCAATATGTATAACTCACAATCGGAATTCAAACTATTTCCCGTAGTCAGCTTTCGTAGTGGTAAAACCTTATCGAGAGTGTTGGCAGCATGGATGCTGCCGTCAAGCCTATAGGGATATATTCACGGCGTCTCTCGGTAAGGTTTTGCCGCTACGGGCGCTGGAAGGCGGCACTATGCAAATTAGAAATCCGATTATGAGTTATTAATCCTCATTCTAGTTGAGGCTAACTGCACCTGAGGTAGCACATGCTGCAAATGAGACCTGCATCATCTGCTGGGCATTTTCGCCACCAATGCGAATTGCACAAAAGGGGTTCCAGACACTGCCCGCCTCACCTTCAACAAAATAACTCGCCTGCGCCAATTGACGCAGTTGTGCCTCTGAAAAAACCGAGGAAAACAGCTTCATTAAATTGCGCTGTTCATGCGTACCCTCTTTACCGTGATATAAGTTATTGCTAAATAAATAAAGCTCTGCTTGTGTAATATCTTTATTGATGCTCATAAAATATTGCTGTAAATCAAATTTCATGAAACGCCATAAACGATATCGTTGCTCACTACCCGCACTAATATGCGCGCAAAACTTATTACCTGTTGCTGGATCAAGCAAAACAACGATAATGCAGCAACTGGCTTCTGAAATTAACACGGGATGCTCACCAAAAACACTGTGATTCATATCGACATAACGAAATCCATTGAGAATTTCATTATTCTCAAACCTGGCCGGATGCCACTCATGGCTATCACAAGCAATCTGGCAAAAAACTCCCCGACGAGAAAGCAGGGATGAAATACTCCCTAAAGATGATGAGGGAAAAGAACAAGAATCAAGACTGACAAGACTGGAAAAAGTTTTCCATCTCATAAACAACCCCTGTGTTTTTTAACGGTGGTATATAATCCTAGAATAATCCTAAATTCATTAGTTGACCGCTTCGAAACAGGGTAAACATTTGATATTAGGATGCTCAAACTCGTCTATTACAAGACAATCTATTAACTATAGTAAAAAACTCAGGATTTGCTCGTGTGTCTTTAAATAAGGTTGGGAGCCGACGAAAAAGTAGAAGTGATCAGGAGAAAATTTGTACTATGTGGTAATTTTAATCAAGAAAACCATCACAACCCTAAACGCAACGGGTATATACGCATAAATTACGCTAAAATAGCGCATCACTTGTGTAATTGAACACTATTTGGCCAATGACTAAATCCAATCGCTTACAAACAACTCCAGTAAATACCAGCCATCTGCAGCGCCTTTTTATTATTCGAAGTTTAACGATTGTTGCGCAAATATCCACAATGCTATTTGCCCTTTATTATCTCAACATAAACTTCCATACACATGCCGTTATAACATGTGTGGTTTTTCTTATGCTGTTTAACAGCTACGTCTGGTTTCGCTTGAGAACCAATGCACCAGTCACTAACAATGAGATATTTTTTCATCTTTTAGTGGATAGTTGCGCGCTAACGGTTATCTTGTATTTTTCCGGTGGCGCATCCAATCCGTTTATCGCTTTATTTTTGTTTCCCATTATTGTTTCCGTTACCATTCTGCCAGCAAAATATGCCTGGATACTGGCTTCTATTAATTTCGCCTGTTACACCTTTTTAATTTTTTATTTTCATCCCGTCGGTTTTGCAGGCGCGGATGCTAGCCACAACCATCAACCGTTGAGCCAGGCTTTTAACATGCACATTTTCGGAATGTGGATAGCATTTATTTTTTGTGTGGGTTTCATTGCATTTTTTGTCATGAAAATGGGTAACACCATACATGAACAAAAAAACCAGCTATTAAAAATACAAGAAACCGCATTGCGAGACCAAAAGATAATTGCACTTGGTACGCTGGCAGCGAGCACAGCACATGAACTAGGTACCCCATTGGGAACCATGAATTTGCTGGTTGCAGAGTTAAAAGAAGACTTGCAAACAGCGCCCACAAATATTCAACAAGATCTAGACATACTCAAGCAACAAATTGACCGATGCAAACAAGCTTTATCTAATTTATCCGCCTCCGCAGGTGAGGTACATTTATCTATGGGTAGTGCCGCATTGGTTGAAGATTTCCTTCAACAGATATTGGAATCGTGGCAAGCGACTCGACCAGAGATTGAAGTAAAATGCCATTGGCAAAATCATCACAAAAACGCTAAGATCTTAAACGATTTAAGCCTCTCCCAGGCCATTACCAACATCCTCGATAATGCGGCTGATGAATCACCCGAAAATATCGATTGGAGTGCTAGCTGGAACAACTCAGAATTGATCATGGAGATTCGCGATCGTGGCCAGGGTTTATCCGATGAAATAAAAAGTCAACTCGGCAAATCGCTCTTCAGTCAAAAAGAACAAGGTCTAGGTCTAGGTTTATTTCTTTCCCATGCGATCATCGAACGATTTGGTGGTGAAGTTCGGCTATTTAATCGCAAAGGCAATGGTATCAATGTTCGTATTACCCTGCCCTTATTAACTGATGTAGGTTAACTGACGTAATCTAACGGGTTTCGCAATGATGCAAGAAACAATACTGCTGGTTGATGACGAGAAACACTTCCTGGACATACTGTGCAGAGCTCTCGTTCGTCGAGGCTATTTAGTAACAACAGCTTCAGACATTGAAAGTGCGCTAATAAAGGCAGCACAAGTAGACTTTGAGTTCGCTATTATTGATTTGCGCATTGGAATTGATTCTGGCTTGCCCCTGGTAAAACAACTCAAAGAAATAATACCAGAGACACGAATCGTCATGCTCACTGGCTATGCCAGCATTGCAACTGCTGTTGAAGCAATTAAGTTAGGCGCCACCCACTACCTCACCAAACCAGCAGACGTAGAAGACATTATTGCCGCATTCACTAAAGAACAAGGCGACGAGAAAATCAAACCGGCAGAAAACCCAATTTCAGTGCAGCGTCTTGAATGGGAACATATTCAGAAAGTATTGCAAGAATGCGACAATAATGTTTCAGCTGCTGCCCGCGCACTGGGTATGCACCGTCGCACTCTGCAACGAAAACTTCAAAAACGACCGGTTAAACAATAAAAAGCTCGATGCCCGCAAGAAAAGAGCGGGGCTTTTTATTCTATCATCGTCAATATTGTCTGTGGCATCGTTGATAGGCAACCGAAATAGTCAACGATTCGAATGGAAATCTGAGGATTTTTTTGCTGAAACACATTAACTTCCTCAGGTATGTCTTGCATAACATGTCGACCTGCCGCGAGAAAATAAGGAAACACAATAATCTCATTCATATTTTGATTCGCGCAAAACTGCAATCCCTGAGAAATCGTTGGCTCAGCAATTTCAAGAAAAGCGGCATAAATCAATGCGTATTTTGACTCTTGCTTTTGCCCAATCGACTCAGCAAGCCGCTGAATTTCTTCATTGGATTGCTCCCACCGACTTCCATGTGCAACGATTAACAGAGCTATATTCTTTTCATTCATTTCGAAAACTCTTTTACTAGCAAATGCAATATGCATAACTCATTAAAATATCACAAGCCATTACTTGAAACAATTTCACCCCTGGCAACTGGCATTCATAGTGTAAAAAATGAACGAATTTGAACCTAATGTAATACAAACACAAATTTTCAAAGCAAAGATGTGCAATTCAATATTCACCTCCTATACTTATAGCAAGCACCTGTCGGACAACAGACTATTGGTCGTGGATATTTCATACAATGGCAACACATACTTTAGCAAAATTACTACAAGATACACCATTTTTCGGTGGTATAAACGATGTTATGGTGCAATTTATTCTCGATAGATCCAATAAAATTCAACGCCAAACTGATGAATATTTCTTCAGAGAAAAAGAACTGGGGGACAGTATGTTCCTGCTTATTAGTGGATCGGTGAAAGTGGTTAAATTTTGGCACGGCAACAACTACACGCTCAACACGTTGTTTGCGGGTGACTGCTTTGGGGAAATGACAATCATTGAGCACAATAGCCGCAGTGCGTCGGTATTAGCCATGGAACGATGCATCGCGCTGGAAATAAGCAACCAAACATTTATGGAATTGTATCATCAAGATATAAAACAATTTGCCTTATTACAGATGAATATGGGCCGCGAAATCAGCCGTCGATTACGTTCCGTTAATGAAAGGCTTTTTCAACACTACATTCGCGACAATGTAGCAACTCACCATCAACAGCATTTTAGCTAAGAAATGTGGACGATATACTGCACTACCATTAGAACCTGAATTTTTACTATAACCTGCCCCATTATCCCTTTTCTTAAACTATTTGTTCTATACTTAATTAGAACATGTAATAAAAATACAAACGATAGCCAATCCATTAAAAGCAGATCTATGATAGATAAACTAAAATT
>CALZHW010000161.1 GCA_945787125.1 uncultured Ectothiorhodospiraceae bacterium | reverse complement strand
TGCTGACTCCACACCAGCGCTAGTGTATGCCGCTGATCCCCCAGAAAAGGAAATGTCTGATCTTTTTCCCGACGGTTGGATTCCAAATACGAATA
Organism: uncultured Ectothiorhodospiraceae bacterium; assembly: GCA_945787125.1. Classification (GTDB taxonomy): domain Bacteria; phylum Pseudomonadota; class Gammaproteobacteria; order S012-40; family S012-40; genus CALZHW01. The sequence goes on along the minus strand of CALZHW010000161.1, from coordinate 7,782 downwards.
ACTCAGCCAACCCATTTTACCTTGCTGGAAATCACGTTTTACTAACAGATCAAAACCAAACGATTCACCCTTTCCTTCATTAGTATAATTATCTGGCGGCTCACGCAACTCATAATTTACCACAAGGTTTTTCATGGGCTTGTGATAGATCTCAAACTGTGTACTCCAGGCTGAATCAAATTGGTAGCGAATACCTGCTACACGATGCTCTGAAATCAGATAATCCAGCTCAGGATTACCAACATCTCGAATCCAAGCACTGCCTTCGGGTAGCTGTATAAACCTTCCCCAGCTGGCAAGCAAAGTCGTTTTTTCATTGTAGGCATATTCAGTAGAAAAACGTGGCGAAAGATGATTCATGTCTTCGCGGCCATTAGATCTCAAATAAGTTGCCCTAAGCCCCAATTGCGTTGTCAGTTTTTTTCGCCAGGTCTTGCGTATTTTCAGATAGGGATTAATTAAACCGGTTTTGTAGGTTTCGTCAACATTGAATTTTTTAGTTTCTGTTAGATTATAATCGATATCATCAAAGCCAGGCTGGCGACCGATGGAAGCATCTACCGGGGTTTCCGCATAAATAAATTCTGTTCCCGCCGTAAACAATAGATCCTCTTTAATATTCCAACGTACTTCAGGTTGCCAGATATAATTGTTGTCATGGATCTTCAAAAAATACGGATCACCATTAGGATCTTCACCTAAGCGAAATGAGTTCAAGGAGTTGATATAATATAACGAAGAAGAGGTGTTCAGCCCTTCGGACCATTGCTGCTCCCAAACCAGACTGGTACTGTGATAACGGTCTTTAACGCCCAACTCGCCTTTCGCTGCCGGATCAGATTTTCCCGGAGAATTCAAATCGAGACGTACTTCATCACCCGCTCTAAAATGTTGTAGCAATAAACGGCCATTTTTCAGGTCTCGCTGCCATAAGGCTTGCACATCATAAAACGCAGGTACTTCTGTCACTTTGTCTTGTTCTTCTTCTGGCTCGTCGTCATCAGAAATGAAATTACTGACCGTGTCCGGCGAAAACAGCAAATCAATATAACTACGCCTGGCGGAAACATAGAAGCTATCTTTTGAGCCAGCTTTACCTATTGGGCCTTCAAGTACAAATGAAGACTGAAACGTACCGATCGAATAATGCTGATGAAGTCGATCATTTTTTGGTGCGCGCAATTTAACATCCAACACACCGCCCAGCGAATCGCCGTACTCCACCGGGAAACCACCAAGGAAAACGTTGAAATCACTAATGAGCTGAGGGCTGATAGTGGAGTAAAGTCCACCAAAGTGATAGAGATATCCAATCCTTGCCCGATTGACCCAAATGATATTCTGGTTAGGCTCACTGCCGCGAATATACACCACGCCAGCGCCCTCGGCTGCGGTGACGATGCCCGGCAGGGATTGAATGACTTTTAAAGGATCACCTTGAGAACCGGGAGCTTTTCTCAACTCCTCACGGCCTAATGTCACTTTGGAATTTTTCTCCCGAACACGTTCAGCAACCACTTCTAATGATTCTGCTTCATAAGACAGAGGATCGAGATAAAAGGTGACGTCATTTTTATTTTCTTTCAGTTCAGTTTCAAAGGTTTCGTAACCCGTATTGAGGATTTTTAGTTTTAATGGGAATTCGACATCATCAAATGTGACATTGCCTTGTTCATCAGTCGTATCGAATTCACCGGTTGCTTCAATCGCAACCGTAGCCCCTTCAACTTTGTCGCCCGAGCCTTTTTGCAGGACTATAATATTTAATTGCTCAGCAACCAACGGAGAGTTTAAGAGTAATAAAAAAAGCAATAAAAAAACGCTTGTTTGATGTTGTTTCATATATAGATTAACTGCACTCAATTTTTTGATTGAAACTATGGTCTTCTAATTCACAATCGGATTTCAACTATTCTCCATAACCAACGCCCGTAGTGGCAACCCTCATCGAGAGTGTCGGCAGCATGGATACTGCCGCCAAGCTTACATGGACGTATTCACGGCGCCTCTCGATAAGGGTTGCCACTAGGGGTATTAGAAGGTGGCACTTTTATAATGATTGAACTCCGATTGTCAGTCCTAAATAACGGTTCGCCTATCGCAGACAGTCTTTAAAACAGACTCAAGGGTTGATTTGTGTTTCAGCCGAACCGACGCCCCTGGGATCGGAAGCAGCAGAAACTACATTGGTCTCTTTCTGCCACAAAATGGCTTGCATATTGCCAAAATGCCCATTTATTTGTTTGAGTTCATGGCCAAGCGCTTTCAGCTTCTGTATGTCTTCTTGCTGTAAAGCTCCCTCTTCGTATTGAATATAGTCAGGTAAATATTGATGGTGAAAACGCCCTAAATTAACCCATGAGGCGGGATCATTGCCAGCATAAAAATCCAGCGCGCCTAACAACACCATCGTAATGATCCGACTTCCACCAGGTGTACCTAAAATCGCCAGACCTTTATCCGTTTCCAGAAAAGTCGGTGTCATGCTGGACAACGGCCGTTTGCCCGGTGCAATTGCATTCGCTTCTGCACCCACCAAACCATAGGCATTCGGCACACCGGGCTTGGCTGAAAAGTCATCCATTTCATCATTGAGTAAAACCCCTGTGCCCGGCGCAACAAATCCTGAACCGAACGGATAATTCACTGTGACTGTAGCAGACACCCGGTTACCATCATCATCGAGAATTGAGAAATGCGTGGTGTGAAAACCTTCTTCGCCAGGTTTTATGCCGGGCAAGTTAGCACTGGGAGTGGCTTTGTCATCACGGATACTGGCACGTAAGCCGTCTGCATAAATAGGACTCGTCAATTTACTCACTGGCACGTCAACAAAATCAGGATCACCCAAATAAATCGCCCGGTCGCGATAAGCACGGCGCATAGCTTCCACCAATAAGTGTGTACGGCTAGCAGAATCCGTTTGCTCCAGCGGATAGGCCGCTAAAATATTAAGCATTTCGACCAATGCGATGCCACCCGACGAGGGCGGCGCAGCTGAAGTGATTCTCATGCCACGGTACTCCCCACGAATCGGCTCACGTTCGACAATTTTATAGTTGTCGAAGTCTTTTTGTGTCCAGATGCCGCCGGCTGATTGAACACCACGTAACATTTGCCGGGCAACTGGACCTCGATAAAAACCGTCATGCCCTTGCCGTGCTATGGCGTCTAATGTTACGGCTAAGTCTGCCTGCTTAATGACATGCCCAAGCGGCGGAATTTCCCCATCCAATAAAAATAGCCGTTTGGCATCGGCAGAGTCTAATAATGCTTTTTTGCGAAAACCTGCCAGATTTTGATAATGCGCATCAACTTGAAAACCTTCCTCGGCATAACGAATCGCCGGTGCTAACAACGTTTTCAACGGCAGGCTTCCATATTTTTTTGCCATGTGAGCCATCGCCGCTGGTACACCAGGTATGCCCGCTGACAAAGGACCATCCATTGAAAGGCCCTCTATGACATTGCCTTTTTCATCGAGATACATATCCCGATGCGCCTTTAACGGAGCTGTCTCGCGGCCATCTATCATGGTCTGAAATTCATCTTCAGCGCGGTGAATCAACCAAAATCCACCACCACCCAATCCCGAACTGTAAGGTTCAACTACCGCCAAGGCAGCCGTAACCGCGACCGCGGCGTCAAAGGCATTACCGCCCAACGCGAGAATTTGTAAACCGGCTTTAGTGGCCAACGGATGGGCTGAAGCAACTGCTGATGCGGGTGGCTTTGTTGAGTTAAGCGAATTTTGCGGCGTTGTTGCACAGGCCACAAGCGTAAGGAGCACAAGTATACTAATAGAAAGTTTTTTCACGGACACATCCTGTTGTGATACAGCAATAATTCGTACCTACTCAGCGTATTCATCTTTTGTCCCATATCAGCGTTGTTTTCGTACTCAATCGGTTACATATTTCACTATGCGCCCTCTCTCCGTGCGAAAACGCCTCGATCTGAAACAAAATCTAAACACGCTGAGCAGTCACAGTAATTCTTGGGGTAACCATCATAATAAATCCCCAAGCATAAAAAAAGGCTCTTGCTAGAGCCTTTTTTTAGTATTCAATGATGTTAACCTACCAGTTTTTTATATTTCACCAGCAGCTCTTCTTTAGTTTCCGGTCGATCAGGGTTCAGCGGGATACAATCCACCGGACACACTTCGACACATTGCGGCTCATCATAATGACCTACGCATTCCGTACAGAGGTCCGGATTTATCTCATAAATCTCATCGCCTTGATAGATTGCCGTATTCGGGCATTCAGGCTCACAAACATCACAATTAATACATTCATCGGTAATCATTAAAGCCATTGACACAAACTCCAATGCATTCAACCTAAATCCTATCACGTACTCGCAGGATCTAGGTTCAAGCTAATTATAAGTACAACTAGCGGTTATTTTAACCCAATTTCTTACTAAGTTCAGCCACAACTTTTTCGTGGACAAATGGCGATACATCGCCACCCAGACTGGCTATTTCGCGCACTAAACTGGCAGAGATGTAGGAATACTCCTCTGCCGGTGTCAGAAACAGGGTTTCTATTTGACTATTTAGATGACGATTCATTCCAGCTAATTGAAATTCGTATTCAAAATCAGAAACAGCACGTAAACCTCGGAGTATCACTTGTGCACCGGATTGCTCAACAAATTTGACCAACAATGAGTTAAAACCCGTTATCTCAACATTAGTCACCGGTTCAAGCACAGTTTTAGCCAAATTGACGCGCTCGTTCAGAGAAAACACAGGCTTTTTACTCGGACTCGCGGCTACCGCGACAATAACTTTGTCGAACATTTTACTTGCGCGCTTAATAATATCCGCGTGCCCATTGGTAATAGGATCAAACGTACCGGGGTAAACGGCGGTAATATTCATACGACTCTCCTTGCTCCTGGGCGAAGACTCGCATAATCAGGGACTTAGTTCAACTGATAAAGCTGAAATCGAACCTGGCCGGCTTTTTTATCTTTGATCAGTTGCCAGCTAGTGGGCAATTCGGGGGGTTCAGGGCGGCAGCCCTGCTCAAGGTAAATTTTTGCACCATCGGCTAACCAATGGTTTTCATTTAACAAGGTGGCTATTTCTGCAACAATACCCATTTCAAAAGGTGGGTCTAAAAAGATTAGATTATATTGACTGTTTGCCGGTGAACGCAGCCATTGCCTTGCATCTTGCTGTATGACTTGCGCGTTTTCGCAACTGAGCAACTGGCAATTTTGCTGCAGTTGCTTGGCAGATTCAGGATGAATATCAAGCAACAAAACGTCAGCAGCACCGCGCGATAAGGCTTCAAACCCCAGGGCACCACTGCCGGCAAATAAGTCAAGACAGTGCGCTTCGATGACATCCGTTTGCAACCAGTTAAAGACCGTTTCGCGCACACGATCACTGGTTGGGCGCAGATGCGGCACGTCGGGGAAGTTTAATTTTCTTCCCCGCCATTTACCACCGATTATGCGCAACTGATTTGTTACTTTACGCTTCTTATTGACCGCTATCACCCACGACGACAGTCACCAACTTTTCAGGATTTATGCGACGTTTGAAAGCATCTTTAACCTGCTCCAGGCTAACTGCTTCGATGTTTGAAATATACTGATCAAGGTAGTCGAGCGGCAAGCCATAAAAACCAATGGATGCCAAATTATCCACAATGCTTTTGTTGCTGGCAATGCGTAAAGCAAAACCTCCGCTCAGATTTTTCTTCGCGGCATCCAGATCTTCTTGTGAAGGTCCGTTATTCACAAATTCAGTCAACACGTCTCGCAAGACCGTTATCGCCTCATCAACTGATTCATTTTTTGTCTGCAAACCCAGCAGAAACGGACCTTGCTGACGCATGGGAAGAAAGTAACTATATGAAGAATAAGCCAGGCCGCGCTTTTCACGAATCTCATCACTTAACGTAGACACCAAACCACTGCCCCCAAGCACATGATTACCCACGTACAGGGGAAAATAATCCGGATCGGTACGCGTCACGCCAACCTGTCCAACCAATAAATGACTTTGGCTGGAGGGAAAATTGATTGACACACTGGTCGCTTTTGATAATTCATTAACCGCAGGCAGTTTAGCCACTGCATTACCCTCGGGTAAATCCTGCACCACCGCTTGGGCAATTTCTTCCGCCTGCTCTCGCGTCAGGTCGCCAACGATCGCAATCGTTGCATTTTTAGCCACAAAATATTGCTGATAAAAACTGACTAAGTCATCCAGTGTGATTTTTTCTACGGTTTCGATTTCTCCGCTGGACTGATGTGCGTATGGATGATCCCCGTACAATGTTTGATAAAATGTTTTATCCGAAATAGCATCAGGTGATTGCTTTTGGCTCTCTAATCCAATCAACAGCCGTCTGCGTTCACGTTCGAACGCTTCAGCGGGAAAAGTGGGCTTGCTAAGCACGACTTTAAATGTCTCCAGCGCGGTTGCCAGCAACTCTTTTTCCGTTAAACTGCGCAGTGAGACAACGGACATATCACGATGTGAACTATTACTAAACGCCGCACCCACACCCTCAAATCGTTCCGCTATTTCAGTCGTACTCCAATCACCAGCACCTTCGCTTAACATGCCGTTAGTCAATAACGCCACACCATGTTTTTCACCTTCACGTGCCGAACCCGCATCAAATACCACCCGTAAATCCATCATGGGTAGTGTAGGTGCTGGAAAGAAAAACACCGCCGCACCGTTGTTTGTTGTCCAGTGCTGAATCTTCGGTGCGGCGAATACACTGCCGGCAAAAACAAACAAAAAAATCATCAATAATTTTTTCATTAGTGACGCCCTCCACTGGCTTGTCTAGGCGGTTTTGTCATGTCAATCGGTTGTGGATCCAGAACGGCCACGGTTAAATAGTCGTCAATCAAATATTTTTTAGCCACTTGTTGAATTTGCTCCTTGGTTACCGCGTTGACTTTATCAATATATTGTTCGGCAAGCATCCAGCTCATGCCCGTTGTTTCCAATATTCCAATTGACATTGCTTGATAAAAAATCGAATCTTTTTCATACACTTTCCCAGCGATCACTTGCGCTTTAACCCGCGCCAGCTCTTGATCGGTGACGAGCTCACCTTGCACCTTAGCGAAGACGGCTTTGATGCCCGCTTCCAATGTAATGACATCTTGCCCCTGCGCCGGCGTACCGCTGAACATAAACAGTTCCTGACCAGGCGTAAATGCGTCGTAACTGGTACCAATACTGGATGCGATTTGCTGCTCACGCACTAGGTGTTTTTCCATTCGAGCACTTTGACCACCGTCCAATACCGCTGCTAATACTTCCAACGCATAAGGCTCCCATTCTTCGTCAGTATCATTAATTGATGCTGCCTGGTAGCCCATCATTAGATACGGCACCTGAGCCGGCGCTTTGACCGCAACTCGACGAATACCGCGCTGGTCAACTTCTTTACGCGCTTTACGCTGTGGAATGACTGATGGTTTTATCCGGCCGAAGTATTGCTCAGCCATGTTAAAAACTTCATTAACATCAACATCACCCACCACTACAAGGGTAGCATTATTCGGCGCATACCACGCCTTATACCATTGCGCGAGATCTGCGACTTTCATGTTTTCGAGGTCATCCATCCAACCTATAATCGGCGCGTGATAAGGGCTGTTAACAAACGCTGTTGCGCTAAATTGCTCATAAGTCAGCGACTGCGGATTATCTTCGGTACGCATACGACGCTCTTCCATCACCACTTTTATTTCTTTGTTAAATTCTTCTTCAAGCAATACAACGTTGCGCAT
>CALZHW010000160.1 GCA_945787125.1 uncultured Ectothiorhodospiraceae bacterium | reverse complement strand
AGACTTAGCATTAACTGCCGCTATTGTTCGCCCAGAAAGCTCACTAGTTGGCGCAAAAGTCGGTGATTTGATAGGTAATAAAGAGATAAGTGTTGTTTTTGTTGACGAGCTGTCTAAAGCAGTCAACAATTTTGATGTATTAATCGATTTCACATCTCCTGCGACAACCATGCATAATCTGTCTGTCTGTAAACAAGCCGGTAAAAAGATCGTTATTGGCACCACCGGTCTGGATGAACAGCAGAAGAAAGCAATTGAAGAAGCCGGAAAAGAGATCGCCGTCGTTTTTGCTCCGAACATGAGTGTCGGTGTAAACCTCTGTTTAAAGCTTCTAGAAACAGCCGCCAAAATTATGGGTGATGAGTTTGATATAGAAATAGTCGAAGCACATCATCGTCATAAAGTTGATGCGCCGTCAGGTACTGCTTTACGCATGGGTGAAGTAGTTGCCGATGCGTTAGGTAGAGATTTATCTGAATGTGCCGTCTACGGGCGTGAAGGTAACACCGGTGAACGAGATCCAAAGACCATTGGCTTCGAAACCATACGCGCAGGTGATATTGTTGGTGAGCATACCGTCTTGTTTGCTGGTATTGGTGAGCGTGTGGAAATTACACACAAAGCCTCAAGTCGAATGACCTTTTCCAAAGGCTCCATGCGTGCTGCAAGCTGGTTGCAGGATAAAGACAAAGGTTTGTATGATATGCAGGATGTGTTGGGACTTAAGTGAGCCCGGAAAATTTATTGTCAGAAAATGCCTTGTTGAATTGTTCGATTAGGCTTTTTTTTATTTTGAATTATTATGATGAAAAATTAAAGCCCAAACTCCTGTCTCCTAACTCTCCAAAATTCTTCATGAAAAAACCAGTATAAACAATGAAAATAGAAAGTGCTCTGTAGATCAAAGATTTACTATAATTAACTACTTACAGATGTTCAATTATTCGTATTAGATAATCCTTTGCCGGATTCAGCGGTTGAAGCTTATTGCCCCAAAGAAAATCAACGTAGCCAAGCTAGAGCTGATTATGATATTGGTGTCTAAGAGTTTTACCACCCTAGGAGGCTGTCCGAGAATGAAGAGCCTGCTAGTGCAAGTCCTATGGAATCTATTGTCACACAAGGCAAACCTTTCGGTTCGATTTTCGCCGTTCCCGGGCACGATTAAGGAATGAGTCGACTTACCATTTAGTTCAGTCACCACATAAACGAAATAGCCTTTTTTATTAAGCTGTCAACTAGCTATAGCAATTCAATTTATACACCATAGCAATACGTTGAATCAGGCCTTGTAAGGTAGTAAGACATTTCAAATGGAATCTAACTGACATTGTAATCTTTTTTATAGGAATTTTTGTCGTGCCTATTGAGTGCTGTTACTGATGCACTATATGAATGTGAGTTAATTCCGCCACTTGGTTTCAATTCTCTCTCCCATCTTCAAAAAACATAGAGCTGATCTTTTTTTCTGGCCAAGGTTAATGTCAAGGTCTTAATTTTTAACATGTAATTTCTTTTCCTTGTAGCTAGCTGTTGACATTTTCAACAACGGGATTATAATCCCATTCATGAATCAGACAAAAGCAGCTTTAACGCGGGCAACATTAAAGATCCTTAAACCGCTCGTTCGCATGCTATTAAGAAATGGAATGTCTCACGGGGAATTTTCAGAAATTGCCAGACAAGCCTTTGTTGACGTTGGATTTAATGATTTCAAAATTGAGGATCAGAAACAGACCACTTCTCGCGTCTCTGTGCTCACGGGACTCAGTAGGAAAGAGGTGGTGCGTCTCAATAAGAAACTGCCGGACCCACGAGTGATAAGTAAAATGGTACCGATAAATCGGGCAACACGTGTCATCAGCGGTTGGTTGCGAGACCCTGAGTTTTTAAATTCAAAAAAAAGACCGTTAGATCTCCCTCGCTACGGAGAGACGTCAAGTTTTGCCGTTTTAGTCGCTCGTTATAGTGGAGACATTACTGCTGGAGCTATATTGGACGAACTCATCAGAGTCAGAGCAGTCGTTCATAAAAAAGAACTGATCCATTTATGTAATGAAGCATACATACCGCAAGCCGGTAAAGAAGAAAAATTGAAAATTATGGGAATATCTGGATCAGATTTATTGGAAACCATAGATCACAATCTAAATTGCGAAAAAGATAAAAGTCGTTTTCAACGACAGGTGGTCTATAGCTACCTTTCTCCAACTATTGTTGAAGAGTTTAAGGAGCTAAGTGAGAAAAAATCAAATGAGCTTCTTCTCGAGTTAAATCAATGGCTCGCAGCTAAGAAATTACATTCTATACCTCCTGAAGGGTCCGAACTGAATATACGGGCTGGAATGGGAATCTATTTCATCGAAAATGAAATAAAAGAGGAATAACAATGAATCGCCTCCAAGTAATATTCTCCTGTATTGCACTTGCTGCAACCTTTTTAACATCGTGCGCTGACAATGATGACGGAATTAGCGGTACAGGATTTAACATCGTCGGTACAGCTGAAAAAGGGCCATTTGTAAAAGATTCTGATGTGGTTTTTAATCATCTGACTTCGTCTGGAAAGCTAACTTCCAAAACAGTTACAACAACAACTATTGATAATTTAGGTAACTTTAATATAACGACAAAATCGGAAGGGCCTGTGCTTATCTCCATCAATGGCGAGCATTTTAACGAGATAACTGGTGAGGTTTCTGAAAACGAAATATTATTAAACGCCATTTATAATATTTCTAGTAGTCAAACTCAAACAGCCTCAGTCAATGTGCTAACACATGTGATAAGTCAACGTGTTCTTAAGCTAATGGCTAATGAAATCCCAATTGACACAGCAATTAGACAGTCGCAACAAGAATTTTCATTAGCGATGGAGGAGGTTCTCGTCGAAAATGACTTGCCAGATTTCACCCGGCTAAGTGTTTATGATATCAATAAAGATTTTACCAGTGGCAATGCCTATCTTTTAGCGTTCTCCAGTATAACAAATCAATATGCCGAAAATAAAAGCGATCAAGATAATTCATTTGTAGAAGATGAGTTGTTGTTGCTGCTAAATTCATTAGCTGACGACCTGGCAGATGACGGTAATATTGTAAATGAAACGTTGTTGAAAGATCTAAATGTAGCGAAAAGTCGCTTGATTCCCAATGAAATTGAAAACAATCTGCGAGACTATAGTTTTGAAGTAACCGGAGAAGAGCTCGACGTACCTACAATCGCAGCACTGATAGTCATAACTACTTTGATATTGAATAAATCCGTCGGGGAATAATTCTTTGAAGTCAATAATTCAGAGCGTTTTTTTGATTTGGAAATTAGTTTATTAGTTGAATTTTAAATAAACCGGAGGGTAAATATAAAATTAAAATCTTGAACTAAAACTTCGCTACTCATTGGAAATTACAATAGTTCGATGTCTTGGTGATAAATATATAGGGCTGTCAATCAGAATAGCTCCCGAATACAAAGTGCTGTTATTCCGAAATTGAAAACTAATTTCCTCTGAGTTAGCAGTGTCCAGATGTTGTTTGAAAAAATTTTAAAATTTGAATGATTTAGTAGATGCAAACAATAAATATACCAATGTATAAAGAATAAAATTTAGGTGGATTTAATGAAAAGAAAAACGCAAAAAAATATAAATTTCCCAGTATGCACTGTACGATCAATTATTTACTTTCTCACAGTAGTTTTTATATCAAATCTCATTGTTGGCTGTGGTGCGGGAGATATACTGGATAATGTAAAATCAAGAGGTGTGGTGACCGGAAAATTGATTGATGTAACAACTCGCAAGCCCATACCTAATGCAGAAATATCGCTAAATATCAACGGTGATAATCGTTCAGCAACTAGTAAATCTAACATCGATGCAGAAACTAATGGCGATTTTAAATTTACAAGTGTCCCTTCCGGTAGTTTTCAAATGACCATTAGAGTTGATGGTTGGGCTAAAGCTGAATATTTGGTATTAGTAGAAGAAAGCCATGACAATACAACAATAATAACAGCACTTGGTAATATCCCCTTGGCTAAGGCGTTTGATTTGACCACATACTTAACAATTAATGGTGAACCCACCCAAGGAGTGCCAGTCTATGTAGAAGCAACAGGTGTTTCTAACGATTGTGAAATAATTTATGGTGACCAGCTGATTAAAAATAGTTGGTTTTCGCTACCGCCAAAATATCTTTTTATTAACGACAACGATTATTCTGAGTCTGATGAAAACGGCAAAGCAATATTTACCGGACTCGATCAGTGTTTGAATTATATGGTCGTCGCTCCACCCTACGATCAGGATGGAGATAATGTTCCTGATTTTGCGACTGAAACGGAAACCTATGAAGGCGCTTTGAGTAATCTCCCCAATGTCTCGTTGGCATTAAGAGAAATAGAATTTAATGAAGAAATTGAAATTGTTGGCTCAAGTTTGGATACGAACACCAGTGTTGCTTTCCAGGCTTATAAATATTCTAATTTTATGGAAGCTGTTCAAATTACCGGTGCAGGGTCCTTTGACATAGATGGAAGATTCAAAACAAAGATTGCCTCCATGGGAAGTAAAGATCCAATCAAACTTGTATTAAATCCCCCTATCGCTGAATTGCAAGAGGGGAGTCTAAGTTTGACGTATATAAATGACTTGATTAGTTCCGATGCAAACAATGATGATTCGATTGATGATGGTTATGGTACCAAAATAATCATACCAGCGAACTTTGAGCTAAATGACATGGGAACAATATTAACTGTTACTAGTGAGGGAGATTTACCTATGAATGAAACAATATCCATTCAGGGTACAGCGCTCACGCGAGATGAACTTTATAGTAAGAATATTCGCTTCGATATTTATGTTGAAAGAAGCTCTGAAAGTAGTTTATCTGAAAAAAATATAGCTATTGATAATTACAACGGTATACCTGAATACACATGGCTTGAATTTGGGCATGGCTATCTTGAATTTCCAGAATACGTAACAGGAAAATATCGTGTTATATCGGTACTGAATAATCATACTGATATTACATTAAAATCAACAATAGATAGTAGTTGGATACCTATCTCCCCCATGGATAGCAGTATAAGCAGTTATGATCCAGGTTATGAACTATCAGTTCCCGGAACGATTTCTTATACCGAGGAAGAATCGTGTAATAGATGTGGTAAAGGAACTGGTGTGACATATCGAGTGCCCCTCTATAGTAAACTTCGAGATCGTTATAGCGTTTATAGTATTGGAGATGATATCAATGTCCGTGATGGCGATATAGTCGTAGTTGATGTGGATGTTGAAGATATAAAAGGAAATCGAGTATCTAAAACATTGACACTTACAGTACAATAAATCATAAAAATGAAAACCAGTTTTTTGCTATAACTTCCGAATTATTTGTTAATTTAAAAAATATATGGGCCAAGTCTTTACATTAATGTTATTGATTAATGAAAAGAATTGGCCCCATATCTTAATTATTGATAAGCCTGGAATGAAGAACACTGCGCGGCTATACAATTGTGTTCAATGTCATACGCAAATTATGATTTGAAGCCATTGTGTAGGGGAATCGTTATTGTGTGGTATGCACTCCTATCGCTAGCTTAGAAGCTAAACGTCGAGCCAGTGCACGTTACCAAGATTCTGCTAAGGGGCGACTTGCGCATGCCACCAGATAAAAACGCTATTTAATTAAAATAAGAAATAAAGTGACGCATAAGGGTTCCAATGCAATATCTCTGCATGGTTTAATCTTTCAACTTAAAAGTGCCGAAAATTCGCCCTCAAAAAATATAAAATCAGATGATGAGGGAATTTATTGTCATTATTGTGAGAAATTGTACTCGCCTTTATTACGACCAAATCATTTGCACTCCACAGCTTGACTCAATACTCACGGATTCAAGCGTTATTTCTGACTAATTTTCAATAGTGGCTTTTTGAGCAAAGATTTTATAGAAATAGTGAATCATTACCCTTTTTATGCAGAGCTGCGGCAAATAACTGTGGGTTTACTCCGACAGTAACACTCTCTTCATTGCTCATCATCAGTGGTAACCAGATAGGGCATAATCATATTCTTTGCACAACCCATTGCTGCAAAAAGTCATCAGTCATTGATATATCTCCGAATCCTTTACATCACATTAGAGTATATGCTCTAATATGAGATTGCTATTCAAATATAGGTGCCATATTGTGCACAGTAAACCAATGTTAATTGTGGGTGGTGGTATCGCTGGTTTAACGATGTTTCAGTTTTTACAAAATAGGGGTCACCAAGTTACTTTGGTTGAAAAAGCAGATAAGCTGCGAGCTGATGGTGCGGGGATAATGCTAGGTATTAATGCGATGAAGGTAATGGGTATTTTAGGGTTGTCTGACGAGGTGTTATCAAAAGGCGCCCCTGGCGCCCCTCTTAAGGAATTCAGCATGACAGATTCTCGTGGCACAATGTTGGGTAAAGTTGAATCACGCTATTTGCAAAATGAAACAGGTTACGCAACGGTTGGTATCCATCGTGCTGCTCTGCATGAGATTTTAACGGATAATTTGACGAGTGCTAATGTAAAACTTTGCACATCGGTAAAACAGATTACAACAAATCTGGAAAAAAATGATGTGGTATTTAGTGATGGGGATGAGCAAACCTATGATTTGATCATTGCGGCAGATGGCATATATTCCAACACCCGCGACCTGCGTAATATTACTTCAGCACTGAGATATTCGGGATATACTTGTTGGCGGCTTGTCGTGGACGTTTCTGAAAAATTTAGTGTCGATAGTGGATTTGAAATGTGGGGTAGAGCTAAGCGATTTGGAATTGTTCCAATCGGTAAAAACAAAATTTTTTGTTTTGCCACATGCAATGCTCAAGCGAACGAAGAAAATTACAAGTATCTTAGTGTTGAAGCGTTCAAGCATCTATTCGCAGAGTTCGGCGGTTTAGCGCAAAAAATACTATCGTTGCTTTCAGAAGAGCATGAACTAATCCATAGTGATTTGTATAATCAACAGAATATCTGCATGACATATGGGAACATAGTCTTTGTGGGTGACTCTGCACATGCTGCAATACCAAACATGGGACATGGTGCTGGAATGGCGATTGAAGATGCTTATGTGCTCAATCAATTATTAATCAGTACGGACAGTGTTACTGAGGCACTTAAAGAATACAATCTCATGCGAAGCCCCAGAGTTCAGTTGATTAGGGATAAATCGTATACCCTTGGAAAAGTTGCACAATGGAATTCATATCTAGCAATAATGCTACGTAACTATATGCTAAAATTATTACCTTCACAGGTGTTAACCAAGAGCCAGAAAATTTTTTTGCTCGATTTTTAATTTTTTTAGGATCAGTCGTTGTTAAAAACAAAACAGGTTAAAAGGATTAGATCCCTTATTTGATCTTTGATGAATCTCAGAACTATGGTTTAACACTACGTCAATTTCTCAAAGGAAAACTGAAGACAGCAGAAAATGATCTTTGGGTTGATGATAATTTCTTGAGAATGCCATTCTTAGATGCTTGCAGCGACAAAGGATTGTTTGACGTTGATTAGTTTTTTTGTAGAGCCAAAATAGAAAATGCATGGAGCTCATAGAAAAAATGAGTCAGAGAGCAAACGATTCTAATATTAGATATCAATACTCTCTATCACCTATTTTTTAAAGTAATTTTAAGGGAAAAACATGGCAAAAAAGTTTTACGTTGTATGGGTTGGTCGAGTAACAGGGGTTTTCACCAGTTGGCCTTATACCAAAAAGCAAGTTGATCAGTTTCCAGCGGCAAAATATAAATCGTTCAAAACACAAACGGAAGCAGATGCAGCTTATGCGGCAGGGTGGAAGACACCCGCTAAAAGTTTACCTACCG
>CALZHW010000159.1 GCA_945787125.1 uncultured Ectothiorhodospiraceae bacterium | reverse complement strand
GAAGGCGTAAGTCGCGCTACCACACGCACTGTGGTTCATACTGCATTTGCCGTGTTGGGACTGGATTTTATATTAACGGCATTAATGTTTGGAGGCATTTAACATGACAGGTAGAGCCAAAGTTGAGCTAGCCGTTGGATTTTTCGTGGTGATTGGCATAGCAGCGTTAGTCGTATTGGCGCTAAAAGTTTCAAACCTCAGCTCATTCAGTGGCAGCAATGGTTACAACGTCCTTGCCACTTTCGAAAATATTGGCGGACTGAAAGCACGAGCACCGGTCATGATGGCTGGGGTAAAAATTGGAGAAGTTAAAGCAATTCGCTTAGATACTGAAATGTTCGAGGCTGAAGTGATTTTATCCATCGAGCCAGAATACAATCAATTGCCGCTCGACACCGGTGCCAGTATATTCACCTCGGGATTGTTGGGTGAGCAATATATCGCGCTGGAGCCCGGTGGTGAAATTAAGGTGCTTAAAGACGGCGATAAAATTTCTTTGTCGCAATCGGCAGTGGTACTTGAGCAAGTCTTAAGTAAATTTTTGTTCAGTAAGGCTGCGGGTGATGAGTAAAATCGTTGCAGCTATTTTCTCACTTGTGATGTTTACTTCGGTTCACGCCCAGGTGATCGATTTGCCGCAAGCGATTGACAAAGCTTTACAGTACGATCCGCGTATTAGTGAACTGGAAAATTTCGTTAAACATGCACAAGCGCTAAAAAGTGAAGCGGAGGGTAGCGATGATTTACGGATTTCCGCTAATACCTTCATCGGCATTTCGCCGGGTCTGGATGGCGGTCTGTTTAAAACCGAGAGTTGTGGTGATGGTCAAAGTTGTGATCTTCGTTCGGATCGTTACACCCTGGAAGATGGATTGTCACCCTGGTTGTATCTGGAAGTGGGCATCATCAAACCACTAAAAACATTTGGCAAGATCGAAAACTATATTGAAGCAGCGAAAAACAATATTCAGGTAAAGCAGCAAGATGTGCGATTGCAGCGCGGCAGCACAGTATTTGATGTGAAGCGTGCCTACTATGGCTATTTGGCGGCGCGAGATACACATTTATTCCTGGGTGATATTGCCAATCGAGTGGGGAATGCATTGGAATCTGCTGAACTGGCGATTGAAGAAGATGCCGGCACAACCACCCAATCAGATGTTTACGCCTTGCAGTCAGCATTAGGTTTGGTGAATAGTTATGTGAAAAAAGCCGGTGCCCTTGAACAGGTCGCCATGCAGGGTCTCAAGGTATTGGTCGGGATAGACTTTGACGCGCCGCTTGAGCTGGCGGACAAAGGGCTGGCGCCGGTAGAGCTGCCGCAATCGGCGTTGGCTGATTTGACGCAGCAAGCTTTGCAGGAGCGGCCTGAAATTTTGCAGTTGAACAATGGTTTACAAGCCAGAAAAGCCCTGACACAAGCCAAGCGGGCGATGCGAAAACCGAATTTATACGCAGGTATCGTCGGTATGGCAGCCTATTCTCCGTTGCGCGACAAAGTGGATAATCCACATATTTATGATCCTTTTAATGACTATGGCGCAACACCAATGGTAGGTATGCAGTGGCAATGGGAGCCGGGCGTACAAAATGCTCAAATTCGACAAGCGCAAGCCGAATTAGATGCGTTGACGGAAAAAAATCGCTTTGCACAACGAGGCATTCCGTTTCAGGTTTCGGAGGCCTATATCCAGGCCAATGCGCACCATGAATCATTGCAAGAGCTGCGCAAGAGTGCGAAAGCGGCGCGCCGTTGGATGATTAGTCGTTATACGGAATTTGAAGCGGGTCTGGAGCCGGTGGATAAGCTGGTGAGTGCTTTTCAGGCCTATGTGCTGAGTTATAGTGATTACTTACAAACTGTTTACGCATACAACATGCAAGTCGCACAGTTAGAAGTTGCCATTGGAGGTTATGAATGAAACGTCTGATCAAAGTCATGAGTATGCTGTTAGTTTTGTCATTGGCAAGCATTGCAATTATGGCCATTGCGACTCCAACTGGTCCGCAAGAATTGATTGAGTCTGTGGCTAATCAAACCCTGGAGCGGATAAAAAGAGATAAAGATAAAATCAAGGCCGACCCGAAGTATGTCAATGGTTTGATTGAAGAGTTGGTGTTGCCTAACTTCGATTTTGAGCGTATGTCGCGCTGGGTTTTGGGTAAACATTGGCGCAAAGCCAGTGATAGTCAGAAGCGGCAATTTATTGAAGAATTTAAAAATCTGTTGATTCGCACTTACGCAACATCTTTGTTGGAGTATTCAAATCAGGAGATTCGTTATTTACCCTTTCGCGCTGCTGCAGGTGCTGAGGAAGTGACAGTGCGTTCTGAAATTGATCAGCCCGGTGGTTTTGCGATTCCGATCGACTATCAGCTTTATCAGAAAGGCGCTGAATGGAAAGTGTTTGATGTCATCATCGATGATGTTAGCCTGGTGACTAATTATCGTTCCAGCTTTTCTCGTGAGATTCGTCAATCGGGACTCGATAACTTGATTAAGTCACTCGCGGAAAAGAATTAATAGAAATGGCCAACATTACACTTGAAAAAAAAGATGGCAAGCTTTATCTGCAAGGCGATCTGACATTTGATTCGGGTCCTTCGATCATCGATAAACCGCTCTTCAACGGTGAGAGCTCTCTCAGTATCGATTTAGCGGGTGTGACGCATTCAGATAGCGCTGGCCTAGCGTTATTAATTCAGTGGTTCCGACAGGCTAAAAAGGAAGCAAAAAAAGTGGAATTCCTACACGTACCTGCAAAAATGCAAGCATTGGCAAAAGTGAGTAATCTGGATAAAGTTCTGCCCTTTGTTTCACACTAATCTCTTAGGAACGTGCCAAGATGGGCTGCAGATGAGTAAGTTATTTCATACACGTTCCTTATCTTATATAATACTCCTTTTCTAGTTGAATGATGTGACATGTCTGATATCGATATACAATCTCTAATAGAGCAGGGCATACCTGGTGCGCAAGTAATCTTAAATGGCGAAGGCTGTAATTTTAATGTGATTGTTGTAAGCGATGCATTTGAAGGCAAGAGCTTATTGCAGCAACAGCGTTTGGTGTATGCCACGCTCGGCGAATTAATCACTAACGGGACTGTGCATGCCTTGAGCATGAAGTCTTATACCCCGGCGCAATGGCAGGCGCTTAACGATAAGTCATTGAATTGATTTAATTTTATTTCCCCCTGATTTCTAGCAAATATACAAAAAATATAACCATGGATAAACTTATTATTACTGGCGGTACGCAGCTCAATGGGGAAATAAAAATCTCAGGCGCTAAAAATGCTGCGTTACCGATACTAGCAGCCACGTTACTGGCTGATACACCCATGCTGATCAAAAATGTCCCGCATTTGCAAGATGTAACCACGACCATGGAGCTCTTAGGTCGGATGGGTGTGCAATTAACCGTCGATGAGAAAATGAATATCGGGGTTGACTCCAGTACCATCAATAGTTGCGAAGCACCTTATGAGCTGGTTAAAACCATGCGCGCGTCTATTTTGGTGCTTGGTCCATTGATTGCGAGGCATGGCGAAGCGATTGTGTCGTTACCCGGCGGATGCGCGATTGGCTCGCGACCCGTAAATCTGCACATTAAAGGTTTGCAGGCCTTAGGTGCTGATATCGTGGTTGAAGGTGGTTATATCAAAGCAAAGGCGTCGCGATTGAAAGGGGCGACGATTTATTTAGATGTTGTCACAGTGACCGGCACCGAAAACCTGATGATGGCCGCGACGCTTGCAGAAGGTCAAACAGTGTTGGAAAATGCGGCGAAAGAGCCAGAAATTGTGGATTTAGCCAATTGCCTGATTAGCATGGGTGCTAAAATTAAGGGTGCAGGCACTGAAACGATCGTTATAAATGGCGTTAAAAGTCTGCAGGGTGCTGAACATAGCGTGCTGCCAGATCGTATTGAGACCGGGACGTATCTGACCGGTGCGGCGATTACTGGAGGGCGGGTATTGCTGCGCGGTACTCAACCACTCTTGATCGACTCTGTTATCGCAAAATTGCGCGAAGCAGGCGCGAAAATCGAATTTGGTGAAGACTGGATTGAGCTGGATATGCAAGGACGATTGCCAGTTGCAATAGATATTCACACTGCACCTTATCCGGCTTTTCCGACGGATATGCAGGCGCAGTTTACTGCCCTGAATACGATTGCTGAAGGGGTTGGGGTCATCACTGAAAATGTATTCGAAAATCGCTTTATGCATGTGCAAGAGTTGCAACGAATGGGGGCAGATATTCGTTTGGAAGGCAATACAGCGATATGCAAAGGCGTTAAACAGCTGACTGGCGCTCCGGTGATGGCCACAGATTTGCGAGCTTCGGCCAGTTTGGTTTTGGCGGGGCTAGTGGCCAAAGGTGATACTGTCATCGAGCGGATATACCATATAGACCGCGGTTATGAGCGAATTGAAGAAAAACTATCCATGTTGGGGGCGAATATTCGTCGTATCCCAGCGTAAACGAAGAAGCAGATGAAACAACAACTCACCATTGCATTATCCAAAGGGCGTATCTACAAAGATACGTTACCACTATTGAAACACGCCGGCATTGAGCCGTTAGATGACCCGGAAACAAGTCGCAAGTTAATTCTTGACACCAATTTCCCGAATATTAAATTGATTATTATCAGGGCCACGGATGTTCCGACCTTTGTTGAATACGGCGCCGCTGATATTGGTGTTTCCGGCAAGGATGTTTTGTTGGAACACGGGGGTGCGAATGTCTACGAGCCATTGGATTTGGAAATTGCCCGTTGCAAACTGATGGTTGCCGGTAAACCTGGCACATTGGGTACGGGGCGGCGTTTGCGTATTGCCACTAAATTTGTTAATTCCGCCAAGCGCTATTATGCAAGTAAGGGTGAGCAAGTTGAGATTATCAAACTTTATGGTTCAATGGAGCTTGCGCCATTGGTTGGCCTGGCGGATGCTATTGTTGATCTGGTCGATACGGGTAATACCTTGCGAGCTAATGGCCTTGAGCCACTGGAGCACATCGCCGATATTAGTTCGCGTTTGATCGTCAATAAGGCATCACTCAAAACCAAATCTCATGAGGTTAACGAATTTATCCAACACATGTCTGATGCAGTAAAGTTGAACAGCGCCAGTAGAAGAGATTAGCTGCCATGAAAATAAAAGAATTATCATCTCAGTCCGCCGACTTTTGGCCAGAGTTAGAAGCATTAATCGCCTGGGAATCAGTATCTGATGATGCGGTATTTAATACGGTCAAAGATATTGTGCAGCAGGTGAGAAAGCGCGGTGACGAAGCTTTAATTGAATTGAGTAATCGGTTTGATCAAACTCACTTTGAAAAATCGAGCGATATTGAAATACCGGCTGAACGCTTGCAGCAAGCGGTAGCTGCAGTGGGTCACGAGACTTACGCTTTATTAGAGCAGGCGGCTAAACGCATACGTGATTACCACGAGCATCAAAAGCAAGATTCCTGGAGTTACCGCGAGGCCAATGGCACTCTGTTGGGGCAAAAAATCACCCCGCTGGATCGCGCTGGACTGTACGTGCCAGGCGGTAAGGCCGCTTACCCCTCATCCGTTTTAATGAATGCGATTCCCGCTAAAGTTGCGGGCGTAGAAGA
Organism: uncultured Ectothiorhodospiraceae bacterium; assembly: GCA_945787125.1. Taxonomy (GTDB): domain Bacteria; phylum Pseudomonadota; class Gammaproteobacteria; order S012-40; family S012-40; genus CALZHW01. The sequence goes on along the minus strand of CALZHW010000159.1, from coordinate 2,282 downwards.
ATTAATTATGGTTGTGCCTACACCTGCTGGCGAGCTCAATGAGTTGGTTCTGGCCTGCGCCGCGATTGCGGGTGTCAATCGTATATTTGCACTGGGCGGCGCACAGGCGATTGCCGCCTTGGCTTATGGTACTGAGACAGTTCCCGCGGTGGATAAAATCGTTGGTCCGGGCAATATATACGTGGCGACTGCCAAGCGATTGGTTTACGGCACTGTTGGCATCGACATGATCGCTGGACCATCGGAAATTCTGATCGTGTGTGACGGTAAAACCGACCCGGATTGGGTGGCCATGGATTTATTTTCTCAAGCGGAACATGATGAAGACGCACAATCCATTTTAGTCTCCCCGGATAAGGATTTTTTGCGTAAAGTTAATGACAGTATGCAAAAGCTGCTCGGAGAAATGGAGCGTAAAGAGATTATCAGCGCCTCGATGCAAGCACGTGGTGCACTCATTCATGTGGCGGATCTGGAAGAAGCGGCTAAGGTTAGCAATTTTATTGCCCCTGAGCATTTAGAGTTATCAATCGACAATCCAGAAGCTTATCTTGATAAAATAAAACATGCTGGCGCGGTTTTTATGGGTCGACATACAGCAGAAGCCATTGGTGATTATTGTGCCGGGCCAAACCATGTATTACCCACGTCTAGAACAGCCCGATTTAGCTCGCCGCTCGGGGTTTATGATTTTCAAAAACGCTCGAGTTTGATTATGTGTTCAGCAGAAGGTGCCTCAGAATTAGGTGAAATAGCTTCGCCATTCGCGCGTGGCGAAGGCCTCACTGCGCACGCGCGCTCTGCTGAATATCGTATTCAAAAATAAGGGCTGCCGTGAAAATTAGTTTACATTTATGGATTCCCAATCGCCATTTTAGCCAGGCGAGAGGAAGGCGAATAGTGAGCTATTCAACTGACGAACAACGCCGCTAAAATGAGTGAGTGGTAAGTCAGAAATGTGAAGTTATTTTAGAGGCAGCCCTAACACAAATAAAAGGTATAGAGCGGATTCGTCCTGATGCTCGGGAAATCATTGATTGTGAGCCATTGTAGGCGAACCAGAATAAAGTTGTGTATTCTAAAATGCACGGCAGGAGATAGTATAAATGTCAGACCGAAGTGTTAGCCTTCAGCGAAATACTTTAGAAACCCAAGTTTCAGTTGAGTTGAATCTTGATGGCAAAGGTGAATCCAAATTTGATACCGGTGTGCCTTTTCTGGAGCACATGTTAGATCAAATCGCTCGCCATGGTTTAATCGATTTAAGTGTAATCGCCAAAGGTGATTTGCATATTGATGCACACCATACCGTTGAAGATGTCGGCATCACTATCGGTCAAGCGGTTGCCAAAGCGATCGGCGACAAAAAAGGAATCTATCGTTATGGTCATGCCTATGTGCCATTGGACGAAGCGCTGAGTCGTGTGGTGATCGATTTTTCTGGTCGACCTGGTTTGGAGTTTCATGCGGAGTTTCCAGCAGGCACACTCGGTACATTTGATACCGAATTGTTTTATGAATTTTTTCAGGGTTTTGTGAATCACGCACAAGCAAGCTTGCATATCGATAATTTGCGCGGGCGTAACTCTCACCATATCGCCGAAACCATTTTCAAAGCCTTTGGCAGAGCCGTACGTATGGCGCTAACTAAAGATGAGCGTATGGGTGAAACGGTGCCTTCGACGAAGGGAAGTTTGTAACCACATGGCTGGTACGATTGCTATCGTAGATTATGGCATGGGGAATTTGCATTCTGCTGCTAAAGCGGTTGCGCGTGCGGTCGATAATGCTAAAGTTATTGTGACCAGTCAGCCCGCTGAAATAGCGAAAGCCGATAAAATAGTTTTTCCCGGTGTAGGCGCCATGCGTGATTGTATGCTGGGTTTGCGCCAATTGGATTTAGTCGAAACCGTATCCGAGATTTCTCAGCAAAAGCCTTTTTTAGCAATCTGCGTCGGCATGCAAGCACTGATGGATAGCAGTGAAGAAAATAATGGCGTGAATTGCCTAGGTTTGATTAAAGGCAAGGTGCACTATTTTGGTGAGGCGCTGTTGGATGAAAACCAGGCCCGACTTAAAATCCCTCACATGGGTTGGAACCAGGTAAAACAGCAGGTTTCACATCCGCTGTGGAAAAATATTCCCGACAACAGTCGTTTTTATTTTGTGCATAGTTATTTTACAGAAGTAGAGGATGTCAGTGTGATTGCGGGAATGACCCGTTATGGGCTTGATTTTACCTCGGTGATAGCGAAGAATAACATTTTTGCGGTGCAGTTCCA
>CALZHW010000158.1 GCA_945787125.1 uncultured Ectothiorhodospiraceae bacterium | reverse complement strand
AATTCGACAACCACTTACTAATCCATAAAAATCTAGTAATATGCGTCTTTCACCCTTTAATACCTTCCGGACATTCTGCCCCGGATAACGAAGAGGAGGCACAACCCGTTACTGTCATTTAGAAAATTTCTCTTAAAGGGCAACTGTGTCGCGAAAGTGGGTATTCCCACATTCCTTAGTTATAGCGATAACTTACGCGCCTGAGCCATTAACCACTGAGTCTGGGGGTCCTGTTCATAAATAGGGTGCCAAATGAGATTTAGCCGAAAACCTGGAAAACCCTTCGGCGGTTCGAGGAGACGCAGCGGTAAATATTTCACTAGCTTCAACGCGACGCGATACGGGACACTCAATAGGTAATCGCTGTCACTGACAATCTGTGCCGCCGCCCAGTAACTTCGCGTCGTGACAGCAATGGATCTTTGCAGTCCCTGATCGGCGAGCCACGTTTCGACAATGTTTGTTCGCAACCCTAGGGGTGAAGGATAAACATGACGAGATTTTGTGAACTGATTAAGCGTCAAATGCTGACGGATCGCTAGCGGGTGGCTCTGGCTAACCAGGCAAACGAGCCGCTCACTAGTCCAACTCTCCGAGCGCAATCGTTTGGAAAACTTGTTGTATTCCTCCACCCCGATAACGAAGCTGAGCTCACCGGTTTCCAATAAAGGCTCAGGGTCCTCTGCCGTTAGCATATGCGCGATAAGCTCGACATTAGGTGCTGACTGGCGCAGATAAGTCGCCAATTTTGGGAGAACAATATTCTCGCTGTATTCATTCATACCAATAGCGAACCGTGTGCGAGCAGTAATTGGCTCGAAGGGCTGCGCAGGCTGTACAGTACGAGCCACCTGTTGCAGGATAGACCGCACTGGTGCTTCCAAAGCAAGGGCGCGCGGTGTTACTTGCATCCCCTTAGCGCCACGCACCAGGATGGGGTCGTCAAGCATTTCGCGTAACCGCTTCAGCGCATTGCTCATGGCAGGTTGGCTTAGAAAAACGCGCTCAGCAGCCCGAGAGACATTTCGCTCCCGCATAAGGGCATCAAAAATCAAGAGTAAGTTAAGGTCAACACGACGCAGCGTTGAACTAATATTCGTTTCATGAATGCGAGTATCATTATTATTCATTTAACAAATCATAGCAAAGCAACTAAGCTTTCTCCATCGAATTCTCGATGACATCACTAAGGAGCAGTTTAAATGAATGCAAGTAAAAAATTTGACGCTAGAAGAAGTGCCCGGACTGTTGCAACCCTCGTTTTATTGAGTGCATTTGCCTTCGGTCATTCTGCCCATGCAGACAAAAAGAGCAAACAAGCAGCAACGCCTCAATTGTCTTTAAATATGGCCAAAAATGCTGCCATGGCGGCTTTAATACAATGTCGTCAAGACGGCTATGCTGTCAGCGTCGCGGTCGTCGATCGTAGCGGTGTACTTATTACCCAAGTGCGCAACCCTGCAGCCGGCCCACATACCATTGGCAGTAGTTATGGCAAAGCGTTCACATCCGCCAGCATGGGACAAGCAACAACTAACTTGGCTAATGCCATCGCAAAGAATCCCGCACTCGATGGCTTGCGCGACATGGATCCCAGGTTGGTCATTCTTGCTGGAGGCTTGCCCATTGTTATTAATGGGCAGCGAGTCGGCGGCATCGGCGTGGGTGGCGCGCCAGGCGGACAGCTCGATGAAGCCTGTGCTATGCAAGGTCTGCAACGGATTGGAGCAGAATAGTGGCCGAGCGCCAATTGAAAAATATGGAGCCCGCCCGCAGGGGCTGGTTCCATCGCTTATTACTCATCATCACTTTGAGTTACTCTGTCATTGTGAACGCTAACACCGTATCCACAACAGCCGAATCTGAGGTACTACTTGTCACCCAATTCAAGTCTCACCACCTGGCTTATGTCGATCCCAAAAAAGGTGTCATCGCGAAAGTAAAAGTAGGGCGTGCCCCATACGGTGTTGCCATCAGCAACGATGGTCACGCTTATGTTGCTACAGCTGAAGGGGTTGCGGTTGTCGACATTCGTGCACGCCTGCGCACTGCATTGATTCCATACCAAGCTTCACTGACTGGCACGCAATGGGGCGAGTATCGGCAAGGCGGCATGGGGATCGCCGTTTCCCCGGATGGGAAAACAGTGGCCGTAGGTATTAATCGCGGCCATCGAGCCGGTCAGCTGGAAATTATCTCGACACAATCACAAACCATTATAGCCAGTGTTCCAATAGGTATTCGACCATTCCAGGTGTTATTCAGCAACGAAGGCCACGAGATCTACAGTATTGACCACGACACGTATTCCGTAACCGCTTTCAACCTGAACGACCAATCACTACGGGTCTTTGAGGTGGCACCGCTCGGTCATGGGGGTTTTGCAAAACCACACTATGCTGCGATCAACGCGCAAGGGCATCTCTTGTTGCCGATACAAGGGCGCACACTGCTGCAGCTGAACCCGAAGACTGGAGTGCAAACACAGATTGCCCTATCTGCTGAAACACATCAGCATGGTGTTGTGTTAAGTAGTGATGAGTCTATGCTGTTTGTTGTTGGTACAGGCCCCGCCGGTGAGGTTAGCGGTGCAGCCGTACTTAGTCGTATTAATCTGCGTGATGGACGGGAAACGCATATTCCGCTACACAAAGATCATGAACAAATTGTGCTGAGCGAAGACGGCAAGATAGCCTATCTGACTGGCGGAAATAGTTTTACGGAGGGCTGGGATGGCATTAGCGTTGTAGACCTTACGAGTAATAAGATACGATCTATCCCTGTGGCAGATCAGCCATTAGGTATCGCATCATGGATCGAACCACTGTAAATTATTGATACTTTGTAGGGATCCTGAAAAATCCTCCAAGTTGCAATGACGTCTCAGTTTATCAACTGGAAGTTGGCAAGGATTAGGAAAAAGTTACCGCTCTATATTTTTTTCAAAGAGCATTTAAAACATCTTTAGAGTGAATTGGGATCCTTTTAAATTCTAACGATCTAGCATAGTCAGGCCAGTTCGTTCGGATTCAGGGCGAACACGAGGTTGAGGGCGAACACAAGGTTGAGGGCGAACACAAGGTTCGCCCCTACGGGGTGTCGCCTATTTCATAGGGGCGATCCTTGTGATCGCCTTTATTCAGTACGAACATGGTCAGTGCTGGCAAAAAGGTCAAGGTCACTACAGCGGTGCCAAGCAAGCCAAATAAAACGATCACACCGACACCGCGATAAAGCTCCGTCCCCTCACCGGGAATCAACACTAAGGGTGCTAAACCGCAAACGGTGGTTAAGGTTGTCATCGCGATGGGACGTAAACGAGTTTCAACAGCATCTCGTACCGCTTGCTCCGCAGCCATCGCATGGACGCGTACATTTATCATGGCTTGGTGAACGATGAGAATGGGGTTATTGACCACCGTACCCATGAGAATTAAAAAACCGAGCATGGTGATCATATCGAAGGATTGGCTGACCGCCGGATAGCCGATGATAGGCAGCCAACTACCAACCGTGTTCAATGTCCAAAGGCCAACGATGCCGGAGGCGATGCCGAGGGGAATCGTGGCCATCACCAACAAGGGATAACCCCAGTGAGAAAATATTGCGACCAACACCAAATAAATAATAATTAACGCTACTGCATAATTAGCGACTAAAGATTCGCGCGTGGCCTGCAGTTGATCGCTGGCACCAGAAATCGTAACACTGATGTCGCTAGGAATTTTTCCTGTATTTTGTAGATAGTCAACCACATCGTTTTTGACGATTTCCACTCCGGTCTCCAACGCGATATCATCTGGCGGGATGATATTTAAGGTGACGGTACGTTTTCCATCGACGCGGCGAATATTACCGGTATCTACAGTTTCAGTAATAGTAGCAATGGAGGACAACGGCACAACTGTCTCGTTAGGGGTGTAAACCTGCAGAGATGCTAAATTGTCGAGCGAGGCGTGAGGTCCAGCATTGCTGTAAAGATAGATATCAATCTTGTCATCATCAAGAAAAAATTCATCAATAAAAGCACCATCGGTCAGCGCAGCGACGGTGAAACCCAACTCCCCATGACTCATCTGCGTTTCTGCCAAACGCTCCCACTTTGGCCTGATCTCAACCAATGGCTGCGACAGACTCAGGGACGAGGGATTGGAGCGCACGCGCGGCTGATCGAATACCTCTTTACTGCGCTGCTCCGCTTGCTGGGCAACATCATAAATAGTCATTAAAGATGGTCCGGCTATATCCAAATTGACGCTGCGTGTGCCGCCGTCATTGCTGGTAATAATAGAACCGCGAGTGACGAAGGAACGCATACCAACATAAGCTTGGTAATGGCGACCGATGGCATCCATCAGTGGTTTAATCTGCCTAGTATCCTTGGGGCCAGCGATAATACGTATGCGATTCGCTCGAATACTCAAATTAAAATAATCTATGGCCGGTACATCCGTCTCGCCACGTTCAAACTGTTCTGGTGTGTGTTGCAGGAAAGGCATAAAATATTGCTGCACATCGTTACCGATTTTTTTCATGGTCTCCAGGTTATACCCCGTCGGAGGGCTCATCGAGGCAAACACCTTTGGCTCCTCTCCTTCGGGCAAGTACTCCGCTGCTGGCGTGAGAAAAATGATGATCGCCATGCTTAGTGCCGTCACTATTATTATGCCACTCAGCTGACGTAGGCGATTGGCAAGCAACCAGCTTACGCCATTGAGTACGTAATACTTCCATCGTGAGACGCGCTCAACTCGCTGGCTACCCTCCTCCTTACCAAAAGCAAAGTTCGCTGCGGCGGCCGGCAGCACGACAATGGCCACCAGCATCGAAGCAATGATTGAGGCTGAAATAGCAATAGCAATATCGGAGTAAAGCTGACCGGCCTCTTCGGCAATAAAAATGATAGGCACAAACACCAACACCGTGGTTAACGTGGAGGCCAACACCGCCGGCCAAACTTTACGCACACCTTCAACAGCTGCTTGCCATCGATTTTTGCCCTTGCGCCACGCCTGCTCAATGCTCTCCAATACGACAATGCTGTTATCGAGGGTCATGCCGATGGCGAAAGCGACTCCGGCCAGAGAAATCACATTGATTGTTCGCCCCATCAGCATTAGGCCGAGAAAAGCGGCAATAGTGCAAATGGGTATGCCGATGATTCCTACTAGCGTGGCTTTGCCTGAACGTAAAAATAAAAACATAACAAAACTGGCAAGTGCCGCTCCAATTAACAAATTGGTCCACACGTTGAACAATGAGGCTTCGACATAAGCTACATCATCTGCCACTAGACGCATGGTCATCCCTGCGGGCTCCAAAATCTCCTTAGTGATAGCGGCCACTTCCTGCATCATCGCGGTTTTAATATCAATAACATTTGAACCGGCTTGCCGTCGTACCGATAGACCAATTACCGGATTGCCATCAGTATAAGAATACGTCGTAATTTCAGCATGGCTTAGCTGTATGTCCGCAACTTCACCCAAATAAACCAAGGCGTCGCCGGCACGAGCAATAATAACTTGCTGTAACTCACTCACATCACGAAAACGTCCGATTGTGCGCAACAAATAACGCCGCTTGCCCGACTCAATCTCGCCGCCGGAAACATCACGATTGCGTTGCTGAATGGCCTCACGCACTTGGATTAGTGTGAGGTTACGTTCAGCCAGGCGCGCCGGGTCGATCAAGATTTGGATCTGCCGTTCCGCCCCGCCCGAGACCGAGACTTCAGAAACACCAGGCACGGCCTCCATCCGCGAAGCAACATAATCTCGGACAAAATCTTCCATGGGCACCATGTCGAGATTCCGCGGATTACCGGCCAGGGGCATGATCCGAAAAAACATAAAAGAGTTAGTGGAAAACGATGCCGCATAAATACGTGGTTCATCCACATTATTGGGATAAGATCGCACCCGACTTAGGGCATTAACTACTTCTATTAACGTATCATTGAGATTGATCCCGAAAGGAAATTCCAACTCAACCTCAGCGCGTCCGAAAGAAGCAGAAGAGACAATACGTTGCAGGCCCCGCACGGTTCGCAAATGCTCTTCCTGTTCAATGAGGATTTCTTTCTCCACATCCTGAGGTGTCGCGCCGGGCCACACGGTGCGAACGGCGATGGTGCGCACCTCCAGATCAGGAATCATTTGCACGGGGATGTTCGTCGCCGCAACAATACCAATAATGGTGACGATCAGTGCACACACGGCTGTTAATATCCCGCGCTTTACCATACGGTCGAACATTATATTAACTCACTGTATTTGGTCATTCGGGCAACTTCACGGTGACGGTCTGCCCCGTGCGCAAGGCTTCATTCCCCTGTACGACCACCCAAGCGCCGGCGTTCAACCCCTGGACAATACTGACCTTGCCATCAAAGTTTAATCCGGTTTTTACCTGATGCTCCGTGACTGTTGATGCATTTTCGTTAAGCACCCATACAGTGATTCGGCCATCGGGATAACGTAGCAAAGCATCACGCGGCACCACCACCTCCCGGCGGCCGCTGTGCAGGCGCAGCACTGCGCTGGCGGACATACCGGGGGCGATGTTTGCCTGTTTATCATTGAGCGCCACGCGCAACGGAAAAGCGCGGCTGTTGGGGTCGACTATCGGGGTTACTGTTTCAATGGTACCTTTAAAGACCTGTTGGGGTAGAGCATCCAAAGTGACATCGATAGATTCCGTTTGAACCAGCTTGGCAAAGATCGCTTGCGGCACTTGGAAGTCGAGACGCAATTCGTCAGTGGCGACTATCACCAACAGGGGTTCGCCCGTTTGCACCCATTCACCTACTTCAACAAGCCTGCGACTAATGACACCGCTAAAAGGCGCGTTCAGCGTATAACGGCGCAACAAGGCTTCCTGGCGCTTTTGTTCGGCAATAACACCATCCAGGAAGGCGCCGTCTATTCGTACCTCCGCCGCTAAGGATTGTAACTCGTTCTCGGATATGGTTTGCTGCTTGACGAGAGCCTCGGCATTTTTTAAACGCCGCTTAGCATCATCCAATTGTTGCCTAGCCTGTTCGCTGGCAGCGCGGGTCGCCTCCAAGGCCAGTTTGTGTAACTCAGTATCGAGACGCAGCAACGCAGCATCTTTTTTCACATGGGCACCAATTTCTACCGCCAGGGAAGCAACAATGCCACCAACTTCACTCGCAAGCTCAGCGATGTGAGGAGCAACAACAGAGCCGGATAAAGCAAGCTCTTCAATTACCGGAACCTGCTCAGCAATGTCGACGATGACCAGCGGCGCCTTTTCCTCTGCTTCAGTGTTAGACCAGACTATCAGAAAACAAAGGCTCACCATGATCAACGAGGCAGCGGTTAAACGGTATTGGCTAGGGGCTGTAGGCATAGTATCTTGAACATGTCGTTGAATAAGGTTTAAAAGAATTTTTCTATAAATCGTTCGACAATAATTTTCAGTCATTGCTGTAATTATTACCTTCTTTCCTGTTGCGGTCAATTTAGGAAGAATGAATGATGGTTTTTAGATGCAGAGCTTCCTTTCCTATATTTTATGCAGTGGTAGTTTGAGGTTTTTGAAAGATCAACGAGTATACCTCGGGCACGTGCCATAAACGCCGAATCCTTATTCTTATTTTAGATTTTCCATACGCTGCGCAAAATAACAGCGTTATTTCCAAGTCATTATTGTGGCTACCCTCTTAACGGTCTTAGGTTTATATTTTAATAGATTTTCCTAAATTTACTTTGGCTTATCAAGACAAAGCGGCTCTAGCGATTGTATACAAAACGCCCTAGGCTGATAATCCTAGAGTAAATATTCAAAACCAGAAAGGAAAAGCTAAACCATATCAAGTTAAGCAAGTATTGCTTAGAGAAAACGGAGATCAATCATGACAGCTAAAAAAGATAAATATGCATACCGTGTTTTGTGGTCAGAGTGAGAATACCCAAATTATCTGCCGGTTTTAACCTGGTTTCTAATCAAATTATCTAATGGATAAGTAAAAACCCCCTCAAATAACTTGAAAATTATTCAAGGGGGGTGTCTTCTATTTTTC
>CALZHW010000157.1:1239-8103 GCA_945787125.1 uncultured Ectothiorhodospiraceae bacterium | reverse complement strand
ATAAAGCATTATCTGAAAAATTATCTCAGGCGTATGATCAATTTTTACAGACCACTCGCCAATTCATTGATGTCACCGAGAAAGAAGCAAAACCCGCGATTCTTGATGCCGTCGATAAAGCTAAAGAAAAAATGGCAGAAATAACTGAATTAACCAGTGAAGAGATCGATAATATCAGTGATTATGTCGTACGAGATTTGCATGATGCGGCGGAATATATTGCATTTGGTGAAAGAGAGCTGGCTGACTGGCTACGTCTGGACGCTTTATATATTGAAGATAGTGTTTTGAAAGCTTTTTCCAACATGGTTGACCATACCAGATTAGCATTGGATGAACTGGAGCAAAACGCTAAGCGTGCAACAGAATGGCATACTGGAGAAATTACCTCAATAGGCACATTAGTCTGCGAGAAATGCGGCGAAAAACTGCACTTTCATAAAACCGGACATGTTCCACCCTGCCCTAAATGCCATCATACGGTCTTTGTACGCGAGCAAGAAGAGTAAATATAATCACTCATGGCCGCGATCGTATAAACCTTTTGCGGCCATCGTCGCTGCACGAAAAATTGCTCGACCCTTATTCATAGTCTCGTCCCATTCCGTTTCTGGAATTGAATCATAAACAATACCAGCACCGGCTTGCAGGTAGAGAGTTTGATCTTTAATAACGGCTGTTCGAATAGCGATAGCAGTATCCATGGTGCCATTCCAACCAATATAACCTACGGCACCGGAATAAACGCCACGTTTTATCGGCTCCAATTCATCAATAATCTCCATGGCGCGGATTTTTGGGGCGCCTGAGACTGTGCCAGCAGGGAAAGTGGCGCGCAAGGCATCCATTGCGGTTAAACCATCTTTGAGCTCACCGCTTACATTGGAGACGATGTGCATGACGTGAGAATAACGTTCAATGACCATTTTGTCGGTTAACTTTACACTGCCAATTTTCGCCACTCGCCCCACATCATTGCGACCTAGATCAATCAACATAAGGTGTTCGGCCAGCTCCTTGGGGTCGGCTAACAACTCGTCTTCCAGCGCCTTGTCTTCAGCGGGTGTTTTGCCACGCGGGCGCGTACCGGCGAGAGGCCGCACGGTAATCTCTCGATTTTCTTCACGCACCAATATTTCTGGCGAAGAACCAACGATATGAAAATCACCCAGATTCAAAAAATACATATAAGGCGAGGGATTCAAACTTCTTAGTGCGCGATACAAATCCAGTGGCTCTGCTTGATAAGGCACGGATAAACGTTGCGATAAAACCACCTGCATCACATCACCATCAGTGATGTATTGCTTGGATTTTTTTACTGCATTGATAAATCCTTCGCGGGTAAAACCAGAGACAAAATCCTGCTCGTCCACAGCTTGATGTGACGGCTGATGTGACGGTAATTGCAGCGGCTCTTGCAGTTTTTTGGCCAGATCTTTCAAACGCTTAATGCCGTTATCGTAGGCATTTTTTAACACTGGATTGACATAAACGATAATGAATAATTTACCGCTAAGGTTATCAAAGACCAAAACCTCCTCGGATAACATTAAGAGGATATCGGGATTATCTAGCGGATCAGGATTCGGGCACTCACCCAGCCTTGGCTCAATATAACGTACGGTATCGTAAGCAAAATAACCGACCAAACCACCCGTAAAGCGTGGCAGGCCAGGCAAGTCCGGCGCTTTATAACGCTGACGGTATTCATCAATATAAGTCAGTGGGTCAGTTGTGATCTCTTCATGGGTGCAATCTTCATGATCAAAAATACGCACCTGATAACCTCTAATTTCGATGCGCTCAGCACATGGCAAGCCGATAATCGAATAACGACCCCATTTTTCACCACCTTGCACTGACTCAAACAAATAAGAGTATGGCGCATCGGCAAATTTCAGATAAGTACTGAGCGGCGTATCCAGGTCAGCCAATAATTCCAGCTGTAGTGGTATACGATTAAATCCATCGGCAATGCACTGCGTAAATTGTTCCTGGTTCATAAGATTTATTTGATCAAGTGCTCAAGTTCAACAAAGCTATCAATGACAGCATCTGGCTTGGCCTCACGGATATCCACTCCATGGTTATAACCATAACTCACTGCAATCACCTGAAAACCGGCATTGCGCCCTGCTTCCACATCGTGCATTGAATCACCGAGCATCAAACTTTCTGCGGGTGCGATAGACAACTTGTCTGTGGCATAAAACAACGGCATAGGGTCAGGTTTTTTCTTTGCAGTCGTATCACCACTCACCACAATGGAAAAGTAATCCAGAATTTCTTTGGCTTGCAACAAAGGCAAGGTAAAGCTTTCGGCTTTATTAGTGACACAACCAATCGTCAGGTCTTTTTGCTTGAGAATTTCCAAGCCTTGCTGAACACCAGGAAAAAGCCGACTGTATTTGCCATTGGACTGTAAATAGTGCGCATAAAAAATCGGGTAAGCGCACTCATAGAGTGATTCTTCTGGCTCGGCATCCAGCTCACCGGTCAACGTTCGCTTGACCAACCGCTCAACCCCATTGCCCACCCAATTGCGAACGTTATTCTCCCCTTGCTGTGGTAGACCAAGGTCAGACATCATTGCATCTGCCGCATACGCCAGGTCAGGCACCGAATCCACTAAGGTGCCGTCGAGGTCGATTAAAACCAGCTTGGGAGAAAACATAAACTTCCTGAATTATTCAATTAAAGAGGCAAAAGTTTAGCAGATAAGCGTTATTAACGCAGTAAGAAAAAAACCAATAAGGCTTAGTTTGTTTTACAGGATAAATCCTAAGGCATAAAAAAACGGGGCAAAAGCCCCGTTTTCAGATTCTCAAACAGCGAGAATGCTTTTAGAAGCCAGCAACCAGGCCAACTGCAAAAGCGGAAATGTCGTCATCGTTGTTGAAACCTTTACCGCCAGTTGCCATACCCCAACCGGCATAACCGGTCACTTTCTTAGCTAACTTTTGCTTAACCGCTAAACCAAAGGCGGTATTATCGTCTTCGTCATTATCAGTTTCCATCGCCATACCAAAGGTCGCAACAAAAGAAGTCGCACCCATGGTATATTCTCCGGCTAAAAACAAACGATCGTTGCTGCCATCAGAGTTTCCGCTGATCGCGCCGCCGTCGATTTCGTATTGACCAGAAACCATGATATCACCAGCGGTGTATTTACCACCGACTTTTACCGCGTTACCCGTATCAGCTTTGCCGTTTTTATCTGTAACATAGTTATCTTCACCAATCAATTGGAAGTCAAGGAATGCGGCGGCCGGGCCACCTTTCCAGTGAACACCTAGACCCATGTTATCTTCAGCTGTAGGATTAGCATTATAGTTAGCGATCACTTTAGCACCACCCATGTCTGGCGAATCATAACGCACAGTGTGAGTTGAACGACCACGACCTTCACCAGTACCAGAATGTAATTTAGACGACATGGTTTGATTAAATCCACGACCTTCCAAAGCGGTACTATAAAGCGGATCTATCATCGCGCCAGATTGTTTATAGGAAGTTTTGATGGTACCCATCCGCACAGTACCCAGGCTCTTGCTGGACAGACCCACCCAGGAGTCACGTTCATAGAGCGAACCGGGTCCAGAATCACCCTGCGCCAAACCAATTTCAATTTGTGCAATGGCTTTCAAGTCCATCAGGTTAGTATCAATTTCACCTTTGGCGCCAAGCTTGCTTCCTTTTCTTGAGCTGCCATCAATACTATAGGTTGTATCATTGCCGTCATCAACAATTTGACCCGCAACGTGCATTTTACCGTAAACGGCTGACTTAGCTTCAGCGTTCGCCAACATTGGTGTCGCCATAGCAGTAACGACTGCAATAGTAAGTAACTTCTTGTTCATTCCTCTCTCTCCTCTGGAACAAAAAAACAAAAAACGTATAAACCCCGTATTTATATAGTACTTTTCCACTTCAGTGCAACCGGAATTTAAGGGTTTTTTAAGGAAAACCAATAATTTCGGTCTATTTGATCGTTTTTCTAGCAAATATTACAAAATTACTGCTCTGATTTTGTGCGCGCGCACTTTGAGTGACGATATTTTGCGCTGTTATAGAGCGCGACTATTCATAAGAAATTACATTAAATAAAAACCGTAAGCCCAAAATAAAAAAGCCCTGTCTGAAATATGCAGGGCTTTTTTTGAGAGCTTGTTTGACTTAACGTTTCGAGAATTGTGTTGCTCTTCTCGCTTTATGCAGGCCAACTTTTTTACGCTCAACTTCACGCGAATCACGGGTAACATATCCTGCTTTACGCAATGGTGGACGCAAAGTTTCATCAAACACCATGAGTGCGCGCGTAATGCCGTGGCGAATTGCGCCAGCCTGGCCAGATATTCCGCCACCTTTTACGGTGCAATAAATATCAAATTTTTCGACCATTTCGACTTTTTCCATCGGTTGACGCACAATCATACGTGCTGTCTCGCGACCGAAATACTCGTCTAAGGAACGTCCGTTTATACTAATCTCGCCTGTGCCAGGTCGTAAAAATACCCGTGCAGTAGAGCTTTTACGCCGACCGGTACCGTAATGTTGTTCTGCCATAATTAATTCTCTTTAATTTAAAGTTCTAGCGTTTTTGGCTGTTGTGCAGAATGTCCATGCTCATTACCGGCATAAACTTTCAGTTTGCGCAACATAGCGCGACCCAATGGATTACGTGGCATCATACCTTTGACGGCTTTTTCAATAATACGCTCTGGAGCACGTTCACGCAGCTTTTCTAAGGTCATGGACTTTAAACCGCCAGGATAACCTGAGTGACGATGATATATTTTGTCACTTTCTTTATTACCCGTTACCGCGATACTTTTAGCGTTGATTATTATGATGTAATCACCGGTATCTACATGCGGCGTATACTCTACTTTGTGTTTGCCACGCAAACGGCGCGCAACCTCAGTTGCCAATCGACCTAAAGTCTTGCCACTTGCATCAACAACGTACCAGTCACGCTGTACAGTTTCTGGTTTTGCATTATACGTTTTCATTCTTAGCCCTGTATGTGTGAAAGGTACTTGAAAAGGCCGGCAATACTAGTGAATCTCATAGCAAATGTCAACAGCTCGATCCGCTCAGACCAGGATTATTTTACCCACCAACTCTAAACCTTAAGAACCATCAGCTTTTGTCTATCAATAAGCGCTCAACAGGCCGTCCATTAAGCAAGTGCTCTGCAATGATTTCATCCACATCTTCCTCATCAATATAGGTGTACCAGGTTGCGTCTGGATAAATAACCATCACAGGGCCATGCTCACATCGATTAAGACAGCCGGCAGTATTAATTCTCACCCCACCAGGAATCGCCAAACCCGCGGCTTTAGCTTTATCTTTGGCATACATTCTCAATGCAGAAGCACCGCAATCTTCACAACTTTGCCTGCCATCAGTCCGTTGATTAGTGCAAAAAAACACGTGATACTTGTAAAATGGCGCCGCCACTTCAGACATCTGATCCACTCCTGCTCATTAATAGTATTTCTGGATTTTAATCGACTTGACTATAAATTGGAAAAATTCCTTGCCATCCATCACGACAAAACTTAAACAACGCATCACTCATCAAGCCGATTTATGCGTTAAGTGCGGCATGTGCTCAACCCAGTGCCCAACTTATCGCATTAATCAAAATGAAAACGAGTCTCCGCGAGGGCGAATTGCCTTGGCGCAAGCGCTTGCAAATGACCAACTCAGTGACCTGACTCTTGTCGAACGTCACATTAATTCCTGCCTAAGCTGCCTGGCTTGTGAAAAAATTTGCCCATCCAAAGTCGCATATGGCGATATTCTGGATAACACACGGATGTTGATCATCCAAAAAACAGACCGTTCCAACATTATGATCCGCGCGATATCACGACTATCAATGCGACAATGGCGACGCCTGGCACAACTCTACCATTTGAGCTATCAGCTTCGCCTACCACAATTATTCAGCAAAATGTTTGCTACCGACTATTCTGTCTATTTACGAGCCACCGAAAAACACCCGCCTTTGAAGCCACATACAGAGCAAGTGAAATTATTCACTGGCTGCCTTAGCCATATTTTTGACCAGCAAACACACGCCAGCTTAATCGCCGTGCTGGATGCCTGCAAAATTGAAAGCCAGCTAGCAAAAAAGCAAACCTGCTGCGGCGCACTAGCTAGGCACAAAGGATACTTTAACGAGGCGGAGACTTGTCGCCAGCGCAATGAAAACGCATTTACCAAACAAGCAATACCGATTTTATTCTCCGCCTCTGCTTGCGGCGCACACTTGCAAAGCATTGCGAAAAACGACAGCAATTCGACGTTCCATGCGGCGCAAGAAGCTGGTCAATTTCTATTAAACCATAAAAATTTCCAGCAATTGCAATTCCGAGCGCTTAACAAACGGGTTTTAATCCATTCTCCGTGCACAGAAAAGAATGTTCTAAAAGCCAGCAGCAGTTATAAAATATTAAACAACATCCCGGACATTACACTACTGTCATTACCGGAAACAACGCCTTGCTGCGGCGCTGCTGGTAGCTACATGCTGCAGCACCCCGCCAACGCCATTAAAATTCGCCAATTTACTGACGATGAAATAGCCAAAAAATCACCCGATATTATTGTCTCCAGCAACTATTCCTGCGCCATGCATCTCGCGGCCGGCCTACGCCAAAAAGGCCTGGACATCGAAGTCCTTCATCCGTTAAGGTTGCTGCATCAACAACTCATTAAAAGGTAAATCATGTCACGTCAACTCAACCCTGTTGATTTATTGATTGGTCAATTAGATCAAGGCCTGCGAACGGTCTTTGGCAAACCAGAAGTGACCGAACGAGCAAACCCGGCTAACACCGCAGAAGA
>CALZHW010000157.1:0-1139 GCA_945787125.1 uncultured Ectothiorhodospiraceae bacterium | reverse complement strand
TCATGTCACGTCAACTCAACCCTGTTGATTTATTGATTGGTCAATTAGATCAAGGCCTGCGAACGGTCTTTGGCAAACCAGAAGTGACCGAACGAGCAAACCCGGCTAACACCGCAGAAGACGCGGAATTAACAGAAAAAGAAAAGCAGCTCTCGGCGCGTTTAATGCGCATCAATCACGCAGGCGAAGTTGCCGCGCAAGCACTTTATCAGGGTCAAGCGGTAACCGCGCGTGACAAAGCCATCAAACAAGAAATGCAAACATCCGCCGCAGAAGAATATGACCACCTTGACTGGTGTGAAAAACGCGTGCAGGCCTTAGGCAGCCACACGAGTTACTTAAACCCATTATGGTATGCGGGTTCTTTCGCGATTGGCGCATTGGCCGGCGCAGTCGGCGACAAATGGAGTCTGGGTTTTGTCGTGGAGACAGAAAAGCAAGTATGCGAACATCTGACTGAGCACCTGAAAAAATTACCGCAAAATGACCACAAAAGCAGAGCCGTTTTACAGCAGATGGACATAGACGAAGCACTACACGCCGCCAAAGCACAAAAAGCCGGCGCCGCTGAGTTACCGACACCGATTAAAGGTCTGATGCGCTTAACGTCAAAAATAATGACAAGATCGGCTTACTGGACTTAACCCGGATATTTCATGAAATATCCGAGCTAAAACTACACAATCGGAGCTCAACGTTACCACCTTCCAGCACCCATAGCGGCAAACCTTACCGAGAGACGCCGTGAATACATCCGTGTAGGCTTGACGGCAGCATCCCTGCTGCCAACACTCTCTTATAAGGCTTTGCCGCTACGAGTAGTAAAAGGCGGCACCTATAACTTTTATCTAAATGATTTATAAACCACTTAAGCAATTACAGCATCGTCACATTCTTACCAGAATAAATTTCCTGCATTTCATGCTCTAATTTCTTCCGCACGCTTTCGATTTCATCTTCAGTAAAGTCCGCTGGGGAAATATCAAAAAGGTAATTATCCAGATCCAGATCTTTTAGTAACATTTTTGTATGAAAAATATTTTCCTGATAAATATTCACATCCACCATCTGATAACGGGCTTTGGTGTCTTCCGTCAAGAAGTTTTGGATAGAATTAATCTCATGATCGATATAATGCT
>CALZHW010000156.1 GCA_945787125.1 uncultured Ectothiorhodospiraceae bacterium | reverse complement strand
TGAATGTAAATCCATTCCGCAATATAATTTCATTTCAGTCTCCCAATGGTTTGGTTTTTCGTTCACCACCAGTTTAACAACTGGCGCCGAACTTTGGGAGGCTGGCTATATGATTATCAGGTCTTTGAATTATGATCATCTTTCTGCTAGCCTTGCCGCATGATTCAAGTTGAGAGCGATTAGCGCATGGCAAGCCCTTCGAGATTAGAATTTTCCGGTGCACTGTATCACGTCACCTCAAGAGGCGATCGGCAGGAAGCTATCTATGCAGACGACGCCAACAGAAACGCTTTTTTATCACTTCTAGACAAGGTCTGTGATACCTACAACCTAATCCCCGTACGTGCCGGCATGGTACGGTCAGCAAGAGAATGGCTCTGGAGCAACTATCGCGCAACTGTTGGTCAAACGAGTGGGTCAGATTGTTTGCATAGTAAGTGCCTTTGTCCAGCGCAGATCAGTTGCGGTTGAGCAGTACAAATAGTTTGTTTCAGAAGGCAAAGACCAGCCATCACCGTGGGTATCATTACGAAATCAAGTTTATTTAGGCAGCGAGCGATTTGCCAAGCAGATGCAGTCCCGCATTGATAAGAGCAAGGAATTGAGTGAAGTGCCTTTATCACAAAGACGACCAAAGCCAAAAGAGCTGAGTTATTATGAGAAATCGAGTTCTAATTGAAATTCAGCGATGAGTCGGGCTTACCGGAGTGACGGGTATACGCTGAGGAAAATAGGAGATTACTTTGGATTGCATTATTCATCGGTCAGTGGGATTATCATAAATCAAAGACTTGACCCTTTAACCATTAGTTTTCTATTAAAATAGTGTAAGATTTTTTTTAGCGGTTGGTCGAATTGAAAGTAAAAGGAAGGACAGTAAAGAATTTACCTGTATAAGTTTCAACTTAATCTGACACTTCACTTGAAAAATTGAGGATTACCAGTTTAGAGGAGAAGTGCAAACTTTAAATTAAACAAAAAAGGTAACCTTAAATTCTCTACGTTGGAATGAGCCGGAGCACACAGCAGGACTGCTATAGATCCTTCTTTAATGTCTTCTGGTAGACGCTGATGATTTTACTGCCATCCCAGACATAAGAGTAATGCGGGCCTTGCTGTGGGTTGGTGACTGCTGGTGGTCGTAGTGCGGCAATGCATTCACCACCAAGGTTGCGCACTGAACGGTAGACGATTCCCCAGGAACCTGCTTCTTTCAATTCCCGACCAAAGTTTTGTGCTGGCCTCCTGTTGTCGGCCAAGTGCAAATCATCATACCCATCACCACGGACATCGTGTAGTGGTTTAATCACTTTACCGATGTAGACACGCATATCGATCTCGCCTGCTTCTTCCTGGGTATATGAAAGAAAACAACTACGGCTATGGATGCTTTCAGCAAGCGCAGTATCCATATTGTTGGCCGCGTAGTAAACACCATAGCTCCCATCACTGAAGCGACTACTGGTGCCAATGTGGGTAAACGCCGCCATAACAGATGTTGAGCCTGGACCTGCTACCCGATCTACGGTGGGTACCAAGGAAATATCCCCTGCCTCTTGCCGAATACGATCATTAGTGAGTGATTCGATATAATAAAGCGCCTCCATCAAGGCTGGGTCAACCAGTCTCTCGAAGAAGTTAATAGGAGGATACTCTGAGGAGATAATTCGGTACTGGCGTTTCCAATCGAGTTCGATAATGGGGGGCATCACATTCCTCGTTGCGCGTCGAGATAACGCCGTACATCCGCCAAATCCACTAAACTCCCGGCAAGCATACGCTCGATGGCGCTCTGACCATTGAAGAGCGGGGCGGTATTAGGCTTGCGTATCCACTCATCTGCCGCCCTGGGGGTAGGGAGTAAGATGTTCAGGGCTTTATAGACCCCAAGCAAGTAACTGATCCGCTCTAATGTGTCTCGGCTGAGTCGGGCTGCTGATTTCTCTGCCTTCCACTTAAAGAAGGTTGATTCCGGGGGAGATCCAAGCAGGTTTCGCTCTTCCTTTGCTGACAGATGCCAGTGACTGGAAAGATTGAAGAACGCTTGCAAGGCCGCACTGGCTATCCTTTCTGGATCAAGCTGAGGTTGTGGCGATTGTGCATTGTGGTGCTTCATAGGAAAAACTCCATAAGTAGAGTGTATTCATATTATCGTCCAATACTGGAGTTCTTTCAAGTCACAGTCTTTCTCAGGGTAAATATTACAAATGAACCTCTCTCAACACTGAATTTGCCTAAATAAAACTTAAATATTGGTGGAATCTTGGAATTTAGCACTTATTAGGGATTAAAAACGGCAAAATGACGAACTGGGTGGATTCTGTCGCAAAAAGAGACAGATGAAAAAATGCAGGTGAGACTATATTTCATATGCGAATTTTTTCATTATCCCCTTGATAGACTCGTTGGTTATTTAACCCGTATCAACCAGGAGATTACTGTCTGGCGCCTGTCCGAAAATGGAGAGCCTATTATCCTAGATTAATCAGTTGAACCACGATTTCTACCCACAGGGCACTCGGTAGCACGAGCTCTTGAAGCACCTAGCAGATCAAAAAATATGCTGGTCACCAATAAGGTGACCATGCAATTCTTGAAATCACTATACACTTCAATATCTTGCACTATAAATTCGCGCCAACTGATTATTCTAGGATTATGGAAAATCCAAATTGCACATTTCTCGATGCTTTTCTGCGAATAACTTCGACTATTAACCTCAAACGATAGAAAAATCTACACGGATCAGTTTTCCGTCACAAATCGACAAATGCTGAGTATTCTACAAATCTCGGTATAGATTGTGCTTTATTGAATTCTAATTGCCTATCTTATTAGCAATTTTGCAAGTGAGTTTCGTTGTACGTTTAAACACCGTAACCAGAGTTATATGTAAACGTATGTATGGATGACAAAAATGGTTTAGTAAGCGGGAATATTCGTAATATTTAAAGAGATATTGATGAAGCGCCAATAAAGTTGAAAATTTTTTTCGTATATAAGTAAGAACTTGCAAGAAATATTCTAAGTTATCTATCAAGAAATTATTACATCTTACGGAAAGACCGAAAAATTAGCATCCACATTATTCTCGAAAGTTTGGCTCTATCTCCAGCGCGACTTACGGTGAACATTAAAAAATCAAAGAACTACTTGATATATATAAAGCTATTTATGAAAAACAAATCACTTTGCCGAACCCTAATCGAACGCAACCCCCATTATCGGCTTAAGCAATCGGGTGTTTTCTCGAGTTCTGACATAAGAGGGTTCAACAATTGAATTGCATAAATTCCATTGCCTTAGCACTACTTGTTCTTGTCAATTCTCTCTTTGGGTTAGTCACTGCAAATGAAATAACAAATGATAATTCATCACAGGGTAAGAGCAGTGAGTTATCAGATATGTCGCTGCAAGACTTGTTAAAACAGCGTGCCAGCTTACATTCAGATTCTGATACAGCGTCAGGTACTCAAGAAAGTCTGCGCAATGCGCCAGCTGCCATGGTTGTTATTGATGCACTCGATATTAGACGTCGAGGTTATGACAGTTTGGATGACATCCTGAAAGATTTACCCGGCTTTGACACTATAGTGACCAATGGAACCATGCAGGTGATTGCTTATCAGCGGGGTTATCGCACGCCCTGGACGCAACGCACATTGCTTCTCATCAATGGCAAGGTGGATAACAACCTATGGAACCATGCAGCACAACTTTCCCGTCAATATCCCATCAATATCATAGATCGCGTTGAAGTTCTCTACGGACCCGCTGGCGCAGTCTATGGTCCGAACGCGTTTCTTGGGGTGATCAATGTCATTACTAAAGACGGAGCAAATCTTGCGGATGGCGAAAGCTTTACGACCGCCAGTCTACAGGCGGGCAGCTTTAATAGCAAAAGCGTTGATATCGCCAGCGGCGGCAGAGCAGGGCAATTTAACTATATGTTAGGTGCGAAACTTTTCAGTAGCGATGAACCTCATATTAGTAATTATTCAAACTGGGGTTTTACCAATGAAGCCTGGTTACGTGATCCAACAATTTGGGGTGCAGGTATAGGTGATGGAATAGATCCGGCAACCAGCAATGCCAGCCCGGTGGGCGATGTGAATGTCAATGGGAGTGTTGAGCCATTTGAAGAATTCAATGGTAAGCCCTTAGGTAAATATGCTGATCCATCAGATAATATGGGATTCTTTAGTGAAATTGGCTATGGAAACTTTAACGTTGGGATTCTTCACTGGCAAACCGATGAAGCCTATGGCCCATACTATTCATTTGCAGACGCGCAGCCGAATGTCGCCTGGCAACACGAATCTACGCAGTTTTATATGGAGCACAGCAAGCAGAAGACCGCCAAACTCAAAGTGACAAATGAAGCGGTGTTCCGTATTAGCCGTGCAGGTGGTGATTGGATAGAATCCTTTGGTGATTTTGTCAGTATATCTCAATGGAATAGTTACAATAGTGCGTGGCGTGTTGAGCAAAAATACAATTACAAAATGAATTCGCTTTTCACATTAAATGGTGCGGTTAAATATGAACATAAAAACCTGAGCAAAACCTACATTATCTGTAATTATTTTGATGGCGGTGGCGTTTGCCCCGCGCAGGCTGCAAACTCTAGTAATGGCATCACCTCTGATGGTTCAGGTGTGCTAGAGGCGGATCAAATCAGCTCGACCAATCCCTTGTCAATGCCACCTAATGTTATAGAAGATGATATCCCAACGTATAATTTAAGCAAAACAACGGATGTTGGCGCATTTCTGCAGGGGATTTTGAACTTTAGACAATGGCGGTTAAATGCAGGGGCGAGGGTGGATAATAACAGCATTTATGGCAGTGAAATCAATCCACGTGGCGCAGCAATCTTTCACTACAATCCCAACGCCACATTTAAACTCGTGTACGGCGAAGCTTTTCAAGAGCCATCACCGAAAGATCTTTATGGCGGTTGGAACGGCCGAAATGCAAATCCTGATTTGAAGCCCGAAAAAGTTAGAAATATAGAATTCATATCAATTTATCAAACAAAATATCTCTTACATGATGCATCGATATTTTACGCGAATTACACGAACGCAATTGCCGGTGGGGAGAACGTTGGAGGACGTGATATCTATGGTTTTGAATATCGTGGCAGCTATCGCATACCAAATTTTATACCGGGTTCAGCCGATATTACTGGCAACCTATTCTATACGTTTACTAAAGCCTATGCAGATCAACAATATAATAACGTGACAGGCATTTGGGTAGACAACAAAGCGGAACAAGGCGATATCGCACCGCATAAAATCAATTTAATGATTAACTTTCCTGTTAAAAATCATTGGAATTTAAATATTGCCGCGAACTGGTTAGCCGCTCGCAATTTGTTTTCTGAAAATCCACTGCGAGCCGAATCCAACTCAAATCGGACAGAAAATAGAAAGGCCGAGAGTTATAGTAAATTTGATGCAAATGTCGTGTATAATTCCAAACGTTTTACCGCAGGATTTAAAATTGAGAATATTTTTGAAGCCGTATACTTACTTCCAGGTGTAGAAAGCGCAAGTAGCGGGGATGATTTTTCCGCCGATGCTGATGGTTTCCAAAACTCACTGCTCCCTCAGGTCAAAGAGCGAGTTTATTCGTTCAACTTTAAGATAAAAATATAAATAGGTTGACGAATATGAAAAACATTAAACATGTTAGAGTATTTTTAGTGTTAATCTGCTTTTTATGTAGCATGCAATTTTCGACGAATACATTTGCTGAAAAAGCCTTACCAAACAGCTTAACCGCAGCGATTTTAATAAAGTTAATCGGCTATGAAAAAAATTCTAACAACAAAAAAACTGTCGATATATTCGTTCTTGGTGATGAAAGTTTTGCCAAAGAGCTTAATAAATATATTGGCAAACCCATAGCAAGCACCACGTTAGGTTCGGTTCGCTTTGGCTCTGAGTTGCCTGATAATCCCCCCGATGTATTATTCATCGGTAAATTTAAATATATAAAATCTGCAACCAATTACACCAAAACTCATAAAATAATGAGTGTATCTTATGACCCACTCATTGTTGGTTTAGGTGTATCCCTGCTCATATTTGATGATGAAGGTATGCCCGGTGTAATTCTTAATACTTCCTCGTCGCATTCAGAGGGATTGTCGTGGACACCAGAAGTCCTCGAAATCGCCAGAACGCTACAAGAACAGCACTAGGAGCCTGTCCGAGAATGAGAACCTACTTCGGCAACTGCTCCTCGATAACTGCTCCTGCGTTATTCTACCTACGGGTGTCCTGCCCTAGTGCGTTGCTCTCGACAATTGCTCCTGCATTCATGCAGTCGTGCGGAAAACACGTTTTGCACACATTTCCCGATCCTTTTCGGCGAATAGCTACAGCTATTTTCTTCAAACGATCGAAAAATCTGCACTAAAATGAATTTCCCTCGCTACGATTCCCATTCTCGGACAGACTCCTCGCCAATGAATAAAGCTATTAAAACATGAGCTCTCGCAACTCACGAATGAAAGAACAGAATATTGGTTATCGTTTGGGCGCTACTGCTTTAATGTTACTGGTGCCATTAGTTTTATTGGTTTATTTGTATGTCAGCAAATTAACTGAAGAACTCAATTTCTCGCGAGATGAAATTTTTGGTCTTGAGTTACTGCAGGAAATAAACGATATTCGTCAAGCCTCTTTATTCAAGCCCCATGTTGAAATAGCGCCACTTGAATGGTCCGAAATTAATAAGTTGATAGAAAGAAAATTGGACAATTTGAGAATTCAATTAAAAACTCATCAATTAGAAATTGATAGCTCGAACAATATTGCTGCAAACGGCTTACGTTATATTTTTTCAGAAAATGAGGCTGAAAATAGTCAGTTACAAGAGAGAATTTTAGCGTATACAACGCATGTTGGATTGATTGTGGGGAACGAATACAACTTATTGGTTGATCCTGATCAAATAGTAAACAGTGCGTCACAGCTGTTAATAAGATATATTCATTTTTTCCCACAAACATTGATGGAGACTTATAACAACCTATTGCTAACTTTGGGAAATGAAAATAGCGTGAACGCCCGTGAAGAAATCGCGAAACGTTTGGAAGAACTGGCAGAACTCAAAAACCAGAACAGAATAATAAAAGATCGTCTTAGAAAAATTGGCCGAGATTCTGAATTAGAAAAAAGTATTCAAAAATTGAGTAAACAATTCGATGTGAGTATTGCAAACATTAATACGCTTGCTAAAAATCTTCTTGACAGGAAAAAGAAGCTGGTATTTCTTGATATGCTTGGTGATGCGTCGATTAATGGTATTTCTGATGAATCATAAACTCTATAAAAACTTTTTTTCATTAAATTCAGAAACCATATTATTAGCAAGAAAGCTCAATAGTTTTATCATGACAATAATCGATAGTCGATTATCCAGCATAGAACAGAAAAGAAATTTAACACTCCTGATTGTTCTCTGCACTTCAGGTCTCGCGTTATTATTGGGTTACTATATACTACAAAACATTACCCTCTCACAACGAGCGCTTAAGAGCCAAAATTCATTGCTTGAAAGCGCGATACAAGAACGGGTTGCAGCACTGCAAGAGAGTAAGGATCACGCTCATGCAATCTTTGATACTGTAATAGATGGCCTAATTACACTCAATGATAGCGGAATTATCGAATCACTCAACCCCGCTGCAGAAAAAATATTTGGCTATCGTCAATCTGACATTATTGGTAAAGATATAGCGATGTTATTACCTGAACCCTATTGTTCAGAATTCAATAGATACTTTTCTGATTACATTAGTGATGGTGACTCATTAATCATTGGTGATCTTAGAGAGTTTGCGGGAGTAAGAAGATTTGGTGAAAAATTTCCATTGGAAATAGCAATTAATGATTTTTCTCTACGTGATGGGCGGCATTTCGTCGCTGTTGTCCGAGATATCACCGAGAGGAAACGAGTGGAAAAACTTAAAGATGAATTTGTTTCAACAGTCAGTCATGAGCTACGCACACCACTGACATCTATTCGTGGCTCGCTAGGACTGGTCATTGGAAAAGCATTGGGTGCGATTCCCGAAAAAGCGATTGATATTTTGAATATTGCTTATCGTAATACTGATCGATTAATGATATTAA
>CALZHW010000155.1 GCA_945787125.1 uncultured Ectothiorhodospiraceae bacterium | reverse complement strand
GGATGCGCAAGGCGGTTGTACTGTGTGTGGAACAACATGCGCGGGTTTATTTGAAGCCAATCCAGGCGCATGGGGTGCCAGGCGATTGCCGGTGAGAATAGCCGCAGCGCTTTAGGAACGTGCCGTAGGAGCAGGTTTCAAACCTGCCCCTAAGATCTCGATTTGTTGGGCCCTTGTAAAAAAGCAGCCTACGCCTTACCTTGCAGTTGATCTAAAATCGATTCATTCTCCAGGGTAGAGGTATCCGAAGTAATTTCCTCGCCTTTAGCAATCGTGCGTAATAAACGGCGCATAATTTTCCCAGAGCGAGTTTTTGGCAAGTTATCGGCAAAACGCATGTCGTCGGGTTTGGCGATGGGGCCAATTTGTTCAGCGACCCAGTTGCGTAGCTCCAGGGTTAATGTCTCATCTATGCCACCTTCGGGTCTTTGACCTTTGAGGACTACGTAGGCAAAGATTGCTTCGCCTTTTAACTCATCAGGGCGACCCACTACTGCAGCTTCTGCCACTTTAGGATTTGCCACCAGGGCAGATTCAATTTCCATTGTACCCAGGCGATGGCCGGAGACATTCAGTACATCATCGGTTCGGCCCATAATCCAAAAGTAGCCGTCTTTGTCACGCCGTGCATTGTCACCTGCCACATAATAACGATTATCAAATTCACCCCAATAGGTTTTTTGATAGCGCGCATCATCACCCCAAATAGTACGGATCATCGAAGGCCAGGGCTTTTTGATAACCAATGAGCCGCCCTTATTAGGTGCGGTAATGGGATCACCACTGGTATCGACGATCTCTGCATCGATGCCGGGCAAGGCTAATGTGCATGAGCCAGGTTTAGTCGCCATTGCTCCGGGGATAGGGGATAACATATGCGCGCCAGTTTCGGTTTGCCACCAGGTATCAACAATCGGGCATTTTTCTTTGCCGATGGTGCGGTGATACCACATCCATGCCTCGGGATTAATGGGTTCACCCACCGTTCCCAATAAGCGAATTGAGGATAAATCATAACTATTGGGGAAGTCATCACCGGTTTTCATCAGTGCCCTAATAGCGGTTGGAGCCGTATAAAAAATTGTGATTTGATGATCCTGGCAAAGCTTCCAGAAGCGACCAGCATCGGGGAAAACTGGGCCACCTTCGTACATCACAATGGTGGCTGCATTTGCCAGTGGGCCATAGGTTACATAAGTATGGCCGGTAATCCAGCCCACATCAGCCGTGCAAAAGAAAATATCACTTTCGTGAATATCGAATACCCATTGCATGGTTACGGCAGCATTCAGCAGGTAGCCGCCACTGGAATGCTGCACACCTTTGGGTTTGCCGGTCGAGCCAGAGGTGTAGAGTAAGAATAACGGATGTTCACTGCTAACCCATGCTGGCGTACAGTCAGTGGCTTGTCCTTCAATCGCATCATGCCACCATATATCGCGCCCTGGCTGCATAGTGATCGGGTGCGCGGTGCGCTGATAAACAATCACAGAATTAATACTGGGACAACCTTCAGCCAGTGCTTTATCGGTGGCTTTTTTAAGTTCCACAATTTTCCCACCGCGATTACCACCATCGGCGGTAATTAGCATTTTAGCTCCGGCATCTTCGATTCGATCTTTTAATGACTCCGCGGAGAAACCACCAAACACCACGGAATGAATGGCGCCGATTCGCGCACAAGCTTGCATCGCAATAACGGCTTCGGGAATCATCGGCATATAAATCACAACCCGATCGCCTTTTTGAATGCCCTGGGCTTTTAACGCATTGGCAAATTGGCAAGTCTCGGTATACAACTGTTGATATGTTAGTTTTTTCACATCACCCGGTTCACCTTCAAAGATAATGGCGGTTTTATTGCCATGGGTCTCTAGATGGCGATCGATGCAATTATAAGAAACATTGATTTCTCCATCTTCAAACCAGGTGTAATGGGGTGCATTGGATGAATCACAGAGTTTGCTGAAGGGTTTATGCCAGCTCAACTCGCTTTTTGCCAGGTTCCCCCAGAAGCCTTCATGATCTTGCGCGGCAGCCTGGCGTAGTTCGGCTAATTTTTCGGCATTGATTCTGGCGTTTTTTGTAAATTCAATAGCTGGGTTGAAAGTTCTATCTTCCTGTAGTGTGGAATCAATGGTTTTACTCATTGCATCTCTCCATAGCGGGTTGCTTTAAGTTTTGTGAAGTAGGTTTTGTGAAATAGTAACAATTGTTAGCAGGACTTGCTACTGCGAACAGTGGCTACCATTAGCATCGCATAAGCATCGATAGTGCGCTTTAAAAAAACAATGAGACGAATTATGCGCTTTAATTTGCTACAATTTATGCGTTTACATAATGGGTTAACGTTTAATAGATGAACACTTTTTCAACAGATTGCCGCCAATGCAAGCGGCTCGCTACTTTTCTCGATGATGTTAGGGCAAGCAACCCTGGCTATTTTGCCTTGCCGGTGCCGCCGTTCGGCAGCATAAACGCGAAGTTATTAATCGTTGGCTTAGCGCCAGGTATGCACGGTGCAAATAAAACAGGCAGACCATTTACCGGTGATTTCGCCGGTATTTTGCTTTATCAAACCTTATTTGAATTTGGTTTTTCCAACCGGGCAGAGTCGGTTGCTTTAGGTGACGGTTTTAAATTGAAAAATTGTCGTATCACTAATGCGGTAAAATGTTTGCCACCGCAGAACAAACCAACTATGGATGAAATCAATACCTGTAATCAATATTTAAAAGAAGAGTTGGACACTTTAAAAGCGGGCAGTGTCATCATCGCGTTAGGGGGTATCGGGCATAATGCGGTGTTAAAGGCATTAGGTTTGAAGTTGAGCCAGCATAAGTTTGCCCATCTTGCCGAGCATTCTTTGGCTCGAGATATTACCTTGCTCGACTCTTATCATTGCAGCCGGTATAACACCCAGACAAAGCGCTTAACTGAGAAAATGTTTAAGGATGTATTCCGCCGGGCGCAAGAAATTTTGTCGTGATAGATGTGTTTACGAAGCCTAAACTATTCCAATGAGTGAGAGCGAAGACACTAATACGTTCGACTATAAAGTTTTCCTAAGTTCTTTAACGAGCATGCCCGGGGTTTATCGCATGCTGAACCAGGAAGGCAAGGTGATTTATGTCGGCAAAGCCAAGAATTTAAAAAAGCGTGTTACCAGTTATTTTAATCGCTCAAATAAATCCTTAAAAACAGAGCATATGGTCAAGCGGATAGCGAGTATTGAAATTGCTATAACCAACACTGAAAATGAAGCGTTGATTCTTGAAAACAATCTGATTAAAAGTTTAAAACCACAATACAATATCGTTTACCGTGACGATAAAAGTTATCCCTATATTTATCTCTCATCACAGCAAGATTTTGCTCGTTTAAGCTACCATCGTGGCGCAAAAGCTAAGGGGCGATATTTTGGTCCCTATCCCAGCCCTGGTGCGGTGCGCGAAAGTTTGAATCTTTTGCAGAAAATATTTCCCGTTCGACAGTGTGAAGACAGTTTTTATAAAAATAGATCCCGTCCTTGTCTGCAGTATCAAATCAAACGCTGTACCGCGCCCTGTGTTGGTTTGATCAGCAAGGAAGATTATCAACAAGACGTAAGACATGCCGTGATGTTTCTGGAAGGAAAAAACTCACAAGTGATTGATGAGCTGGTGATAAAAATGGATGGCGCGGCAAAAAAATTACAATATGAAAAAGCGGCGGTATATCGGGATCAAATTAGTGCTTTGCGCAAAGTGCAGGAAAAGCAGTATATTACTGGTGAAAAGGATAACGACCTGGATGTGATTGTCGGAACCATCGTCGGTGGTGCGGCTTGTATACAGGTGTTTAACGTGCGCGGTGGGTTAAATTTGGGCAACAAAACTTTTTTCCCAAAATTAATTGAGCAGACGGATATTCATGAAGTATTGTCAGCTTTTATTGCGCAATATTACGTGGGTAAAACCGCTGTAAGAAGTTTACCCAAAGAAATTTTATTGAATGAAGAGCCGCAAGAGTGCGAATGGTTGAGTAATGTGTTAAGCGAGCAAGCGGGCAGTCGGGTTAAGCTGGTAGCTAATGCGCGCGGTGAAAGGGCGCGCTGGGTGAAACTGGCTGTCGCCAATGTTGAAGCTGCCTTACAAGCGCATATGTCAGCAAAAGCCAGTGTGATGGGTCGCTTTGAGGCATTGCAGGAAGCATTGAATCTAGATGTCCTGCCGCAGCGTATCGAATGTTTTGATATCAGTCACACGATGGGAGAAGCAACCGTAGCGTCTTGTGTAGTGTGTGATCATAATGGGCCGTTAAAATCTGATTATCGACGCTTTAATATTAATGGCATTACGCCAGGTGATGATTATGCCGCCATGAAACAAGCGTTGCTGCGACGTTATAAAAAAATTAAGGAAGGCGAGGGTAAATTACCCGATCTGTTGCTGATTGATGGCGCTAAGGGGCAGCTCAGTCAAGCGATAGACGTGTTCGACGAATTGCAAATTACCGGCGTAATGTTGGTTGGGGTGGCTAAAGGGGTAGAGCGTCGGCCTGGACTTGAAACCTTATTTATCGCCGGTGAAGAGCGGCCGCTAAAATTGCCCGCAAACTCTCCAGCATTGCATCTCATTCAAATGGTGCGTGATGAAGCGCATCGATTCGCAATAAGTGGTCACCGAAATCGACGAGGCAAGGCAAGAAACAACTCACCGCTGGAAGAAATACCTAACCTAGGGCCAAAACGCAGGCAATTGCTGCTCAAGCAGTTTGGTGGCTTGCAAGGCATCGTTAGCGCCGGGGTAGACGACTTGATGAATGTTAAAGGTATTAATAAGAGCTTGGCCGAAAAAATCTACGATACTTTTCATGAAAGTTAGTTTGGCAATATATCGGCACTGATTTTCTAGAGTCGTTTGTGTTAAGGTGCATGGTTTAACCCTAATGATAAAAATTGATCGATGAGTAGTATTCCAACGTTATTGACCTGGGCAAGAATAGGGCTAATCCCGGTTTTTGTTTTGTGTTTTTATTTGCCAGTAAGCTGGTCTAATGAAGCGACTGTTGCTATTTTCATTTTGGCCGCCGTGACTGATTGGCTGGATGGTTATTTGGCGCGCGTATTAAATCAAACCTCCGCCTTCGGTGCGTTCCTAGACCCTGTAGCTGATAAGTTAATGGTGGGCGTTGCGCTTGTATTATTAGTGCAGGCAAATCCCTCGCCCTGGATGGCCATTGCAGCGGCAATTATTATCGGTAGAGAGATTGCCGTATCATCATTGCGCGAATGGATGGCTGAGTTGGGTGAAAGCGCCAGCGTTGCGGTATCAATGTTGGGCAAAGTGAAGACCACCATTCAGATGCTGTCCATCGGAATGTTGCTTTATCACGAGCCATTACGAGAATTCGCCGTATACGAGGCTGGCATTGTTTTGTTATACGTCGCAGCCAGCTTGACCTTATGGTCAATGTTTGTTTATTTGAAAGCGGCATGGCCTATGTTCAAGAAATAAAAAACAAGGCTTTATCTAGCTGATTTGCTTGCAATTCCTGTTTAACTCTGGTTTCTCTTGCGGATCTGTAGAGATTCATAAATAAGCATAGATTTGCCCAGATAAATGCTTGACACTCATGAACGAATGGGTAGAATACACCGCTCATTTAAGGCGGGAATAGCTCAGTGGTAGAGCACAACCTTGCCAAGGTTGGGGTCGCGAGTTCGAATCTCGTTTCCCGCTCCATATTCGGAAACCTCGGCTTATATAGTCGAGGTTTTTTTAGTTTTCAGCAATTTAATGCGGGGCATCAGCCCAAGCATAAAAGCATACAAGTTTAATGTGGCTGAGTGGCAGAGTGGCTATGCAGCGGATTGCAAATCCGTGGACCTCGGTTCGACTCCGGGCTCAGCCTCCATTTTAAGTGCAAGAAACGCCCGGGTGGTGAAATTGGTAGACGCAAGGGACTTAAAATCCCTCGAGGGCAACCTCGTGCCGGTTCGATTCCGGCCCCGGGCACCATCTTTATATTCTTCATGCTAACCAGATTTTGAGTTGTTTTAGTCACACAGCTTTAGATGGGGTGATCATTTCAGTGAAATGACCAGCAACTGATACATCACAGTTTAGCCAGTCATTGTCCTAAGTAAGTCGTTATTTATTTTTTTCCGGTTTTTTCGCGTTCATTTTTGGAAAGTTTAACGGCGAGCACGATAGGGATAACCACCACTACCAGGATTGAAGCAATTCCCAATACATTGGACGGTATATTTTCCATGCGAGAAATCGCCACTAACATTAGGATTATGGCGATAGTTCCACCACCGTAAATTGCCAGTCCTTTTAAATCTTTCATCGAATTATTAATCTCTTTCTTTTAAGTTGATTGCGGTAGAGCATAGTTTACCTGAATTCTGGTAAATGCCTAGGAGTCTGTCCGAGAATGGGTAACCTACTGCGGAAAAGTCATTTTGCACATTATTTTCGATCCTTTTCGGTGAATAGCTACGGCTATTAACCTCAAACGATCGAAAATACTGCACTAAAATGAGTTTCCCTCGCGACGGCTCCCATTCTCGGACAGACTCCTGGAGGCCTGTCCGAGAATGGGAAGCTCGTCGACAATTGCTCCTGCGTTATTCTACCTTCGTCCATCCATGGATTCGTACTTTCGCCCATCCATGGGCTCGTCGACAATTGCTCATCGATAACTATAATCCTCTTTGCCGTTTTGGCCTAAAGTATTGTGTATTGTCATAGAATTCTGGCTTGTTGTTGTCAGCGTGCCAGCCAGGTATGCCAAGCACAGGCAGCGGTTGTAGTGATCTGCTTGTCCAATGGTTACCGTTTGACAGCATTTGTGCAATTGCGTTGTCGACGATTGTGGTTTTTTGCTCGGTCTTTAACTGAAAATACTCAGCGGGTTGTTGTAGAAATAAGCATTGTGCTGTCATGCCTAGGTAAGGATTTATTGCTTTTTCGTACATGCCGTGACCAAATACCATGCATTCGATAGAATTTGAAAACGCCATTTTGTTGTCAATGAACAACTCACGCCATTGAAAATTTTTCACTAATTCTGCTAGTTTTTGATCGCTGTAAATAATTATTGCGCCGCACTCATCAAATAGTGTTAAAAAATTTTCCAGATCTGTGCGTTGTTTATTGGCCGGATTTTTTTCGAGTCGGTTATGCGCAGTGAGGTAATGCAGTGCATTAGTCTGTGCCTTGATTGTGGGGAAAGAAGCCCAAACCAGCACTTGAAAGAAGTCATGCCAGGACTGGAGGCGAGTTTGGACTTTTCCGTCTTCATAAATCAATGATTCATATTGTTTTTCATGTTTAACAAGGCTTTCATTGGTCGTTATTTGTGAAACAAATGTGATAGGGGTTTGTACGCTATTCCTGACGGGTCTATTGCTGGATGATAAAAGGTTTTGTAGTTCCAGCAGATTCGGCCATGAGTCGCGGCGGATCTTTAGCAATTGATACGCCGTTAAAATAGGTCTGAAAATTTCAGATTTTTGATAAAAATCAGGGTTCCAATCAGTGCTCATAATTCTCCTAATTGAATATTTCGCAGCAGGGGCGTGAATTGTCGCACATTACAACGTTTGATTTAGCGAGTTTGAGCGAGAGATGTATTGCCACCTAGATCCTGCAAGTATGATCATTTGCAGGATCTAGGTGGCAATTAATTATGTGAGAAATCTGGTTTATTTTATGCAGTGCATGACCAGTCAAAAATTGTTACTATATAGCTTTCGCTTACTGCATGAAAACATTGAAAAAATAAGCGATTATTGTTTAATTTGTGTTACTTTGGAGGTTGTTTTGAGTAGGTTAGTAAAAATGATGGATTTTTTGTAGTTTTATAACGACGCTTGTGTTTTTCTCCACAGTGCAGAGGGGATTGGCTTTATTTGTTCGTAAAAGTCTCTTCAGGTATTGCTTTGTCAAACAATTCTAATTTAACCCGGATAACTCATGAATTACACGATTTCTCGCTTGATCTTTGATTCTACAGAAGATTATCTTCGGCAAGCTGCTCCTGCGTTGCTCTACCTCCTGCATCCATGCGGTCGTCAATCGACCGTACGCACGAGTACGGTGCTCAATCAGATAATCTTCTGTAAAATCAAATCTCTTGGCGATAATCTCGTGAATTCATGAAATATTCGGGTTGAAAATCACAATAGAGGTAATGGTTAATAATTTTGCTAAACGTTTTTGCGCAGTGAACGCTAATATGTTATACATAATGTTTAACAAATCTGCTTTCTCTGGCTTCAAGCGTTTTTGACTATTGGAGCCTTCACACAACCTGGAGGTTTTAAAAATAATGAACAGAAAAAATCCCACAGACTTTGGTAATGACATGCGCGAAAAAGTCATGTCTATTGCAATGAAGCGCAAAGAGGA
>CALZHW010000154.1 GCA_945787125.1 uncultured Ectothiorhodospiraceae bacterium | reverse complement strand
GCTTTTTTCTTTCTCTTCGGCGCCAAACAATGAACCAAAAATACGCCCCAGGATGCTGGGTTTTGCTTCAATTTGGGCGGGAGGTTTGGGGCCTGCAGGGGAAAGCGTTTTTACCGCTGGCTGCTCTGCCAGCGGGGCAGGCACCGATGCCGCGGAGGGTATTTCTGGTGATTCTCTGTCTTCTGCCATATCGTAGCTGGCGACGTTAATATCACTGCGTGCCATCTCGCTGTGGCGAATGCGCTGTATTTCATAATGCGGTGAATCCAGATTGGCGCTGGGCACCAGCACGACTTTTAACGTGCTGCGTTGTTCAAATTCAGTAATGGCAGCACGTTTTTCGTTAAGCAAAAACGTGGCGACATCAATCGGTAACTTGGCGATAATTTTGGCGGTGTTTTCTTTCATGGCATCTTCTTCGATGATACGAAGAATGGATAACGCCAATGACTCAACACTGCGAATCACCCCCTGGCCACTGCAACGCGGACAAACCACTTGATGTTGCTCTCCCAATGAAGGGCGTACTCGCTGGCGTGACATTTCAAGTAGGCCAAAGCGGGAAATTCTGCCCACCTGGACGCGTGCGCGATCTATATTGAGGCTATCGCGTAATTTATTTTCCACTTCACGCTGGTTGCGAATGGGTGTCATGTCGATAAAATCGATGACGATTAAACCACCAATATCACGCAGGCGTAATTGTCTGGCGATTTCTTCAGCGGCTTCAACATTGGTTTGCAAGGCAGTTTCTTCGATATCGCCGCCTTTGGTCGCGCGGGCAGAGTTGATATCAACCGATAATAAGGCTTCAGTATGATCGATGACGATGGAGCCACCCGATGGCAATGAAACTTCCCGTTGAAACGCGGTTTCAATTTGTGATTCTACTTGGTAGCGGGTGAACAGCGGTATCGGATCGATGTAGCGCTTAATTTTGGAAAGATTATGGGGCATAACCTGCTGCATGAATTCACATGCCTGGTTATAAGTGTCCTCATCATCAATCACTATTTCGGCGATCTCTTTGCGCAGATAATCGCGGATTGCGCGAATGATGATATTACTTTCCTGATAGATTAGAAAAGGCGCTTCTTTTTCTTGTGAAGCTTTATCAATGGAAGTCCATAACTGGATTAAATAGTTCAGATCCCATTGTAGTTCTTCAGTACTTTTTCCAACTCCGGCGGTGCGCACAATCAGTCCCATATTTTCCGGGATGTTGAGCTGACTCATGGCGTCTCTGATTTCAGTCCTGTCGTCACCTTCAATCCGGCGTGAAACGCCACCTGCTCGAGGATTGTTAGGCATCAGTACCAAATAGCGCCCGGCAAGGCTGATAAAGGTGGTTAGTGCAGCGCCTTTGTTGCCGCGCTCTTCTTTGTCCACCTGGACAACAACTTCCTGGCCTTCTTTGATAACATCACGAATATTAGGGCGGCCGCGTCCTTCGGTCGGACTGCTAAAATAACTGCGGGATATTTCTTTTAGAGGGAGAAAACCATGGCGATCTGATCCATAACTGACAAATGCGGCTTCCAAACTGGGTTCAACGCGGGTGATTTTGCCTTTATAAATGTTTGATTTCTTTTGTTCTCTAGTGGTTGTTTCTATATCCAGGTCGTATAATTTTTGGCCATCTACCATAGCCACGCGCAACTCTTCACGCTGAGTTGCGTTAAAAAGCATTCTTTTCATTTAAGTATATTACTCTTATATCATTTTTTAGTACTCAAAAGCAGAGCGATGATTGCCGAGGTTATTTGTTTAACAACTATTTTTAATTCATTATTATGTAGAAGTGTTAAATTACGGCATTATGCTTTGTGTTGACCGTTTTCGTCGATCGCTTGTCGAGTTACTGTTAATCCAAAGTCCTGACTAAATTAAAGCCAGGAAAAAACCCATATCTCATTTTCCGCTAATGCGTTATTATTGAGGCCAACATAAGTCAGATTATGTTGTCGTATGTTCTTAATGATTGTGTATTCAATTATAAATTCTAGTGTCTCTATATTACGTTGCCTTCGCCACAATTTGAGTCTGTCAAATCGTCCATGAGCATATCAGCAATATTTAAATTTCATAACCTTAGGACATTTATCACGCCTTGGGTCATTAAATCAAGGTTAATTTACAAATGGTAATGAATTAGCATGTTTACTTGTGTGTATTTTTAGCAAAATGAATCAAATTAAAGCAAATAGCCGTAAATTCGAACAAGTTCAACAAATCGAAATTTGTGAAAACAATGCCGGCCAACGGCTGGATAATTATCTGACATCTCAGTTAAAAGGCGTGCCGAAAACACATATTTACCGGATCATTCGCAAAGGTGAAGTGCGCATCAACAAAAAACGTTGCAAACCGCTGCAAAAACTTTTGCTAGGGGATATTGTCCGTATTCCACCCCTTAAAGTAGCTGATGCAAAAATCGCCCCGGATCCATCAAAAGCGGCGCTACAAGCGCTGGAAGACTCCATTATCTTCGAAGATAAAGATTTTATCATTATCAATAAACCGAGCGGTTTTGCGGTTCATGGCGGAAGTGGTTTATCGTATGGTGTGATAGAAGGGTTTCGGGTAATCCGACCGCGTGAAAAACGCATGGAGCTGGTGCATCGGTTGGATAGAGATACGTCAGGTTGTCTGATTCTCGCTAAAAAAACCTCGGTATTGCGTGCGTTTCACGAAATGATACGCAGTGACAAAATAGAAAAGCATTATGTGGCATTGCTAAAAGGTGTTGTCGTTGATGATGAAATATTCGTCGATCAACCATTGCGCAAATTTGTGACGCAATCCGGTGAGCGCATGGTGAAGATTGATGCGGATGGGAAATCATCGCAAACAATCATTTCAGTGACCCAACGTTTTGCCAACGCAAGTTTAGTTGAAATAAAACTGTTAACGGGTAGAACACATCAAATCCGGGTACATTGCATGCATCTAAAGCATCCCATTGCCGCCGATGATAAATATGGTGATGAGGTATTTAATAATTCATTGCGTGCTTATGGCTTGAAGCGTTTGTTTTTGCATGCGCGACGGCTTGTTTTTATTCATCCGGTGACGGGTGAACGCATGGAACCTACTGCCAAGTTAGATGCTCAGTTAAGCAATGTGATCAAACAATTAACCCTACCCGGATAATTCATGAATTACACGATTTCTCGCTTGATTTTTGATTCTACAGAAGATTATCATCAATCGACCGTACTCACGGGTACGGCGCTCAATCAGATAATCTTCTGTAAAATCAAATCTCTTTGCGATAATCTCGTGAATTCATGAAATATCCGGGCAAAATGAAAAACATGGATAAAAAGTATCGGTTGTTAGTGTTTGATTGGGATGGCACATTGATGGATTCCCAGCAGGAAATAATCAGTTGTTTTCAGTGGGCATCACGAGATGTTGGTCTGGA
The DNA here is from genome assembly GCA_945787125.1 of uncultured Ectothiorhodospiraceae bacterium. GTDB lineage: Bacteria > Pseudomonadota > Gammaproteobacteria > S012-40 > S012-40 > CALZHW01. Next base: position 4,979 of record CALZHW010000154.1, on the reverse strand, counting down.
GATCCCCTCTAGTGATACGGTCCGCAATATTATTGGATTAGGAATGAAGCAGGCTGTTCACGCCATATTTCCGCATCTAGAGACTGACACAGCGCAACAAGATTTTATTGAACGCTATCGGCACTATTATTTTTCACCGGACAAACCGCCCGCAGAATTGTTCGATGGTGTATTTGAGATGTTAAATGGCTTAAGTCAGCAAGAGTATTTTTTGGCCGTTGCAACGGGCAAAGGTCGGCGAGGCCTGGATCAAGTGCTAGAACGAACGAATTTGGCGGATGTGTTTCATTATACGCGTTGCGTTGATGAGGCGCATTCTAAACCACACCCACAAATGTTGTTGGACGTAATAGATTATTTAGGTGTGACAAATGAATCAACATTAATGATTGGTGATACAGAATATGATTTATTAATGGCAAAGAATGCCGATGTTAACAGTGTCGCGGTATGCTGCGGTGCCCATGACAAAGAACGGTTGGAATTACATCAGCCCCTAACGTGTATTGATTGGCCACATGAACTCACAGCATGGCTTAATTTAATTGAAAGAGAAAATAAACAATGAGTGAAGATAAAGATAAGAAAGCACAGGATGAGCAGTCTTTGAAGGGAGTTATGCAGAATGATTCAGCTGCGGGTAGTGAGTTGAAGGATCCCTGGGTGGGCAATAATGACGCCGCCGCTAAGATTGAAACAGACAGTAAAGAAGCCAATGCATCAAAACAAGCCTGGCAGCAAGACTTGATTAATCGTTTAGCTTTTTCTGCGATTAACGAGCAGCGTCGAACTCGTCGCTGGGGTATATTTTTCAAAATGGCTTTTTTGGTCTATATCCTGGGTATTGTCGCTCTTTATTTACCGCAAAAAACGAGTGATATCCACCTAGGGCCGCATACCGCATTGGTGGAATTGTCGGGGCCCATTGCTGATAATGCTTTTGCGAATGCAGATACCATTATTACCGGTTTGCGGGCAGCCTTTAAAGATAAAAATACCAAGGCAGTGATCCTTCGAATTAATAGCCCCGGGGGTAGTCCGGTGCATGCGGGTTACATTAATGATGAAATTAATCGCCTTAAAGCGAAGCATCCGGACACCCCTATATACGCGGTGGTTGCCGATATTTGTGCTTCAGCGGCGTACTATATCGCCGCTGCCGCCAATGAAATTTATGCCGATAAGGCCAGTATCGTCGGCTCGATTGGTGTACTTATGGACGGTTATGGTTTTGTCGATGCGATAGGTAAGTTAGGCGTTGAGCGCCGGTTGTTGACAGCGGGTGAAAATAAAGCATTTCTTGATCCATTCTCCCCGATTAAGGATGAGCATAAACAGCACATGCAAGGTTTGTTAAATAATGTGCATGATCAATTTATCAATGTGGTCAAACAAGGTCGTGGCGATCGCCTGGCCGATAATCCGAAGTTATTCAGTGGTCTGGTCTGGTCAGGTGAAAAAAGTGTAGATTTGGGCTTGATTGATGGATTGGGCAGTATTAGCTCGGTCGCCCGTGACATAGTCGGTCAGGAAAAGATCGTAGACTTCACCCCAAGACCTAATTATCTCGATCGATTTGCCTCACAACTGGGCGTCGCCACGGCGAATACATTGAGCTCAATTTTCGGGCAGACGAATATGCGTTAAAATTTTTTGCTCATATCTCACAATCGGAGTTCAAAGTTACAAAAAAGTGCCACCTTCCAGCAATCGTAGCGGCAAACCTTATCGAGAGACGCCGTGAATACGTCCATGTAGGCTTGACGGCAGCATCCCTGCTGCCAACACTCTCGATAAGGCATTCCCACTGCGAGTGCTGATTACGGGGAATATTTGAACTTTGATTATTAGATGTAATTTCTCGATATATAGTGCAAGATTATGATTATTAAAGAATGTTATATTTTTTTAAGTAATTCATGTGATATTTTACTTTAACTAATCCGTTTAATTTAATACCTAGATCCTGCAAATGATCGTGCTTGCGCAGTGCAAGATATTGATTCGTAGAGCAAATCAATATTTGAGCGCAATCCTTATTGTGATTGCCGAAAATATCGATATTGCTCTACGGATCAAGAGCTTGTGCTGAGTAGGTGCGAGCACTTGCAGGATTTAGGTAATACTTCAATGAACTATTTTTTATGCAAAAAGTCTTAAATTATAGCCAGCTACCAGTTATTGTTAATGCTGGCGGTTAACCCCGCTTATCCTCTCTCTTCTCTCATTTAAGCGGGGTTTTCTTATATTAGAAATCACCTTTAAATTGCAGTGCAAACCTCGTAAAACACTCAATATTTACTAGGAGAGCATTAAGATTCCTTAACCTTCAAAAATGCAACAAATCCGCTTCTATCGATCTGAGCTGGAGAATAGTTCCATTGAGGAGTTTTTAAACGCCCTAAATAGCAATTACCAATGTCTGTCTGGATCTATCTGGATGCCGGTTTTTGGGACATTGTTGAGTTGCCAGTGATCCACCCCCCATTGTAGTATTTCATCCAGGTTGCCGTCGTTGAGTTCTTGCGGTGGCTGCTGACCTAAAAGGGTCAATAAATATAGTAAAGTCCTGCCAGGTCTCTCTTGGTTAATACGGCTTGCGCCGGTTTGTTTGCTGAGTTTTGCTGCCTGTGCATCATGTAAAACCGGTAAGTGCAGCGTGTCTGGCTGAGGGTAGGATAAGCAATGTTGTAAATAATTGTGTATCGGTGTGCTATAGAGTAAATCTCTGCCTCTAACCACTTCTGTGATTTGTTGTGCATAATCGTCGACGGTAACAGCTAAATGATAGGCATATAAACCGTCGGAACGACGCAAGATGACATCCCCCAGTTTATTGAATAAATCTATCGAGATGCTTCCCTGGTGTTTATCTTTAAACGTCAGAATTTGTTCCGGCAACATCAAGCGTAGAGAATGTTGCTGTTTAATGGGTTCTTTTCGTGTTCGGCAAGTGCCTGGATAAATCATGCCCAGAGGACCCGATTTGGCGGTTTTTTGAATCAACTTTCTGGAGCAAATGCAGGGGTAAACGAGTTCTTTTTGCTGGAGTATTTGCAATGCGTCTCGGTAGTTGGCGTAACGTTGACTTTGATAAACGACTGGTTTATCCCAAAATAAGTGAAAATATTCCAACGTTCGGAGTATGTTCTCGCTTGCGCCAGCCACTTCTCTTGCGGGATCCAGATCTTCAATGCGTACTAACCACAGGCCGTGCTGATGTTTGGCTTGCAAGTAACTGCCAAGTGCGGCGAATAGTGAGCCGAGATGTAAAGGGCCAGAGGGGGAGGGCGCAAAACGGCCGATGTATCTTTGTGCCGATTGTTGTTTGCTCATTGCGATAAGAATGGCGTTTATCGTTTTCCTGGGCGAATCAAACCACCGAGGCCGGCGTTATCTAGCGCTTTGTTCAAATAATTACGAATGTCTGATGCCAGCTCGTAGTTTTCCACTTCTTCCAAAATTTCACGGGCTTGTTTGTAACTAAAATTTCGAATAACCCATTTAACTTTCGGTAACGAAACAACACTCATGCTCAATGATTCCATGCCCATGCCTATCAGTAAAATGACTGCCGCGGGATCACTGGCCATTTCACCGCAAATACTGACCGGCACTCGATGCCGCTCCGCACTGCGAACAACATGTTGCACCGCTTTGATCACCGAGGGGTGTAGGCAGTTATATAATTCAGCAACGTTGGGGTTGTTTCTATCGACCGCTAATAAATACTGCACCAGGTCGTTGGTGCCTACCGATAGAAAATCAACTCGTTTAGCGATGATGTCAGCCTGATACACGGCTGACGGTACCTCGATCATTACGCCGATACGTGGCATGCGCAAACTGATATGGCCGTTTTCCAGTAATTCATTGCGGGCACGTTGCACCAATTCTAGCGACTCGTTGACTTCCGAGACACAGGTGATCATGGGTAATAAAATATTGAGATTATCGAGCCCTTCACTGGCTCGCAGCATGGCTTTCAATTGGGTGACGAAAATGTCTGGGTGGTCGAGGCTTATCCGAATGCCACGCCAGCCAAGAAACGGGTTGTCTTCTTTAATCGGGAAATAGTTTAAGTTTTTATCACCACCGATGTCGAGGGTTCGCAATACCACAGGGCGAGGTGAGAAGGCATGGAGAATCTGTTTGTAAATCTCGGTTTGCTCGTCTTCTCCAGGAAATCGATCACGGATCATAAACGGAAATTCAGTACGGTATAAACCGATGCCTTCTGCGCCACTATTGATTGATGCACTAATGTCTGACAGCAGTCCAGAGTTGACGAGCAGAGGGACGTGAACGCCGTCAGTGGTTTCTGAGGGCAAGTTGCGCAGACTAAGTAACTCTGTCGATAATTCTTTTTCTTCCTGAATGATGGTGGAAAATTCGTTGGCAATGGCTTCAGACGGGTCGATATAAATATTGCCCTGATAACCATCGACAATTAATGATTTGCCATCCATAAATGTGGTGGGCAGATCAATAATGCCCATGACTGCTGGAATCCCCAGGGCGCGGGCGAGGATAGCAACATGGGATGAGCCAGAGCCAGTGGCTGAAACCACACCGACCAACTTGCCTTCAGGCACTTCCATAAGTGCGCCAGGCGTCAATTCATCACTTACCAGTATTGTTTTGTCATGATAAATATGTGTTCCGCGGGATTTCGATTGGATGTGCATCAAGATGCGCCGACCTAAATCACGAATATCTTGTGCTCGCTCACTTAAATAATCATCGTCCATCGACGAAAATAAATTCACATGCTCAACCACTGTGTCTCGTAAGGCGGTGGAAGCCCAGTACCCCTCTTTGATTCGATCCTCGGTTTTTTCAATGAGGGTTTTGCTTTTTAGCATCAGTAAATAAGCATCGAAAAGTAATTGGTCTTCGCCAGGCAGTTGTGAAATCCGCGTTTTTAATTTCGACAGCTCCTGCTTGGTGGCTTCTACGGCATTGCGGAAAGCCTCTAG
>CALZHW010000153.1 GCA_945787125.1 uncultured Ectothiorhodospiraceae bacterium | reverse complement strand
TCCCGCGCTCAAAGCCTGGCGATTATGGTTTCTAGCACGGCACTGGCGCATAGCCCCGTGAGCAATCTCAAACAAATGGAACTGGTTAATTTGTTTTGTGGGTTTGTGGCTGAGGCTGGGGTGGAATAAATAGGCGCAATTCAGTCAATGGATTTTGCCAACATAGCAGCAATATGTTTTTTCATTTTCGATATACACACTGGTTTCATGCGGGTATTTCACCAAAAAAATAAAAGATTTTTAAAGGGGATTAAAATAAAACCTCCATATGTCTCCGCTGCAGATGAATACAACGTTTGATGTGTATCAGGTTTTTTTATTATTTAAACACGAAGCAAGAAAACGTGCAAATGGGACGATATCTTGTCGTACGCTAGCGTCTTCTAGTGCAGCCATATAGGTGTTTCGCTGTTCGACGGTAATGATTGCCCAAGGATGGCCGCTGGCAGCCAGCATTAAATTCATTAAAAAACGTCCCATGCGGCCATTGCCGTCAACGTAAGGGTGGATATAAACAAAAATGAAATGCCCTAGAACAATGCGAACACTAGGATCTGTTTCTTCACGGAGTAAATCGAAAAATGCAGGCATTGCATCACGTACGGCTTCTCGGTTTGGTGGTGTGTGCATAGAACGGCGGATGTAAACCGGACAATTACGATATCCGGCAAGATCAGTTGGTTTTAACAAACCTGCGGTGACTCCAGGTGCAAACATTTCCCGATACCAGTTAGCATGATCTTCATCGACGACAGTGCCAGGATTTTCATTTTGTAGAACTCTACGCACGCTATCGAGCACGGCTTGATAGGCTTGCCAGTAACCGCGAGCAGCTAGGGCATTTCTATCTTCACGGTCGTTTGTGTTGATTTCTGGGTTCCAGTTGCCACTACGGACGTGTTCAATAAGTTCGGGGCTTACGCGGTAGCCTTCTATTGATAATGAATGATAGGCATCTGTCACATAAACATCCTCTAGATGTTTCAGATAGCTATCTACATTTTTTGTCAGTCCGGGAGTAGGTGGAAATATTTCTATTACTGATTCTCGCATATCCTGCCACATTAAACGGATACGGTTGACATATGGGGAGCGTTCTCTATTGGAAAAAGTGAGTGTTGGCTGGCTTTCAAAAGGGTCGTTTTCACGCACATCGTAGCCAGCAGCGCGCATGGTTTTGAGAATATCATCAGCAATTCGATTGCGACCAATATTACGAAAAGCTGCAGCAAGACGTCCAGCTATAGTACTGTGTCCTCCCTTCAAAAGGCGGTCAAGTACTTCAGATGCATCACTAACGACTGAAAGTGCTGCACGAGCATCGGTGGGTTTCTGTTTGTAATATTGTGCAGAGCATGTAACAAGTGCCGTTGTTAGTGAAAAAACTCTCAAGCCTTCAATTTCTTCAATGTCTTTTTCTTCTGGCAATGCAGATCGAATCTCTAGAATGGATGTTCCATAGGGGAGCGCCGTTACCCTGTTTCTTGACTTGAAAGCGCGAACCAGAAGTTGTTCCGGTACTGTTCGATCACCTGTGTGCAGGGACAATGAGAGCTCTGGTGATAAGCACCAATTTTTGTCAAATCGTGTTTCTAAGTAAGCCGCCATAAAGCGCCAGAACGCGGTATACCACGCCGTACTTTCACCTGTAGTTTCATCAGGCCGAGCGGGGATATACCATCCCTTCATTACTTCCTGAAGAAAACCATTGGCCTGTAGACGCTCACGGTGAGTGCGTGTCAAATCGCTAGAACGAATAGCAACAACATTTCGTTCTTGCAAAGTTCTTAATACGTCGAGAGATTCAGCGAGTTTTTCCGATGGTGTAGCCATTTTATCTATTTTCCTTCGGTTTTGATGCTGTAGAATTATTCGCTTATTAAGTTGTAGCATAATAAGCTTATTGTGTCGATCGAATATTAGCTTATTGTGCTGCGTTATAGTGCGCATACTCTGTGTGAATATGTTTAAGTTATTAATATTTCGTTGTTATTATGAGATTAGATCAAAAAATCTGGCTTAGCTCATTATTACCTTGAGCAGTGTTTATGGCATAAGAGGGTGATGTTGATAATAGCTGGGTACAGCATTTCTGATATTGCTGTGCCTTGGGTGAATGGCCTTCGTTATTTTAGTGCGCTAGTAAGTAGCTAATGATGGAAACTAGATGGATCACTGTGTAACTAAAAAATGTGAAGTTTAAGCATTAAGTGCTTTAACGGTAGCACTCGTTGACAGCATAAAGCAGACTAATCGTCGTCATTTGGTGACGGGTTTGAGGCGAAGCAGCGATAGTTTTTCCGATGATTTTCGGATGAAAAGAATACTGGCAAGGATAATACAAAGTTGAATGAGGAACGCGTTTGTTCCGAAGATATCAAGGCCCACTCGCGTCATGTGAAAATCTCGGTTAAGTGCTTCAGTTATAAAATCAATAAGCCGTAGAGTTAGCACCATTGTTGATGCCATCAGTATGAAGATCCACTGGCAGGTAAGAAGTTTAGCAAGCATGTATATCTATTTTCCCTATTGTCATTTCAATCTATCGGCTGATCAGTCACAAAATAAAGCGATTTATGCCTTGTATTTTGTTGCTCGTTTTCTATTAAGCTGCACAATACACGCCATACGCATTTCCAATTCATCATTGAAATCCCTTCATTACAAATAGATGGATTAGGATGGGTAAAAGTTTTGATTAAATTAACTGGCTTGGGGAGGGGTTTTCAAAAACATAAGGATTCAAAAACTGTCTATGCCAAAAAAATTTACGATCGGTTTGGTTTAATTCAGCTTCGTCACAAATTATAGCCCAATTTTCTTCGATCACTTGCTTTTGATGAGTCACGATTGCTAATGCTGCTTCACGATCGAGTAAAAAATGATGGGCTGCATCAATGCAGCTTGAAATTTTACTCATGCGATTGTCACCGGAGATTAACATCGCTTGCGATGCTTCATTGCCAGCGCTATTTTGAGGGCAAATATCATAGGCCGGAGTGAGAGATAGCATTTCACCGTCCCAGAAAGCAGCATGATTTCGTGCGTGATCATCATTATTGCCGCATAAAATATTGAAAACGAGTCGAGAGAAAAGCTCTTTAAGTGTTGCGGAAGCATTTCTAAAACGATGGCGAATAATTTCGGCCAATTCTTCATAGCTTGCATAACGTGCCATCATCTCATCCAGGCCTAAAAGTGTAAGCGCGGATACCATGGCTTTTCGCTGCCAGCCATTTTCTGCTGGAACACGATCAAAACGCTCGATTAATAAAACATCTTTGCGGGAGGATTTTGTAAGTGACACGGGCGCGACATTTAAACCCACCAGCTTTGCAAGGCGCATGGCAATGAACTCGGCTTTTATTACGTTGTATAAATCGGTGCTGGTCGAGAACTTTGCAATATATTTTTTATTGTTACTTTCGATCAATGCTTTTGGTCGCGCGCCACCAATAGAGCTACCATGGTACAGGGCTTGATCGAGTTCCGGTGAGAGTGGTATGCCTTTCTCAACACGTTCAGCGGATTCCAGAAGTTCATCTAATGATACGTTTGCAGAAGATCGTGGAATATATTCAGTTGCCGAATGCTGAAAATCCAAAGCGCCGATACGATCAGAACCGGATTCAAGCAGGTAAGTCAATTCATCGAGTTGAGCGGGATCTGTTTCGGGGCCTTTAAGGCCAAGCTTTTTGTTGATTATGACGCGTCGTCCCCAAGCATCGGGCGCGGCATCCCGAATGCAGCTTGGCATACTTAAACCTTTTAACAATGGCAGTGCACCTGAACGTAATGGCAACTCAGCATCATAAAGAGAGATAGCGTTATCACGCTCCAAAAAACTTTTACCATAGTTGATAATCAAGTACTCGCCGTCAGCAGTGAGCTTTCCAGCAACAATCGGCTTTGTCTCATTCGGGAGCCAAACCCATACAAAAGCTTCAGTGTATTTAGTGCTAGAAGTCATCATCTATAATCTTTTTACTTTTATGAGTAGCTTTTGGAAGCAGGGCAATCTTGTCATCGGTTCTTTCAATGTGCATGATCAATGATGTGTTCTCGGTATCGAATAGCTTTGCACCGACAAGTGTGGCAACTTCAAACACAAGCCCAATGGCACAAGTCATGTCACCTTTTTCGATTTTCTGAAGTGTAGCTCGCGATATTCCGGCGCGATCTGCTAAATCATGTTCAGTCCATTTGTGTTGTTTGCGCCCAAGCTTTATTTGCTTACCGAGCAGGGTGGCTGCTTCGACGCTGTATCGGGAATAAGTTCTTGTTTTAGCCATGTATTCTTAATCTTATAAAATGATCAGTATGGCAGTCATATGGTATTAATATGACTGCTGTAGTGATCATATTAGTTAATGATGGCAATTTTTGCAAGCAATTATTGACTATAATAATGGTCATATATAGGTGTTATGATCATTATTATAGTCACCATTTAGTTTTAGAGTAATCTTGGATTCTTCACCTTTTGTTCTGGGGCTTCCAGATTGGGAATTTAAGTAGGTGATTTATAGGTTATAATTTGATCCGGTATGAAATGGAAATTGGTTTAGGCTTGAGTTATTGAGTACTTAATAATAATTCATAACTCAACTACCCAGGCCTGACACCTTTTCTATACCTATATTGATTCAACATCTCCTCTTTATGCATGTCATTAAAGACAACGAATACAAAAAAGCCGTACGTCTTACATTGCTCGGTAACCAGTTAACACCAAGGCACTTTACCTTCAACTAATTCTCCGTCCTCAATTGTTGAACCCATTATACCGTTGGATGGTGCTTGAATAACAATATAGTTCAGTTCTTCTTTCCCTGTATTCCACCAGGATCTGATTGCCTCGGGTTTAACGCTTACTACTGAGCCTTCTTGTACATTGAATCGATCGCCATCGACAGTCATCTCTCCGCTGCCACTAATAAAAATATATACTTCTTCATTAATATTATGTTTGTGTAGAAAGTTCATTCCTGTTCCAGGTTGGTTTTTATTGATTGATACTTCCATTGAGGTTAGCCCCAGTTTTTCTTTAAGGAATACTTTACCATCTATCTCAATGGGACTACCTTCTGGCGAAAAAACGTATTGATTAACATCGCTGAATTTTCCAATGTTTTCAATTTGATAATTTTTCATGCTGTATTTCCTTTAAGTAAAAAATAAATAATTAGCAGACAAAGCTTCTGTTTGAATAGTGTTCCCAGTTTAATAATAAATGCTAAACGGAACTCGCCGAATTTTCTTACGCAAAAAATGTCATGCACTCAGATTGCAACAGAGCGCTATGAGTACTTGCGTTTCTTTACATAAGTGCCTTTTTACTGTGATAGTTCCAATATAGAATGATTGTTCTATATTGGAACTATCATTCCATTTTAAGGCTTGTGTGTCAACATGAATTTTAATCCTTTCAGTAATGGCGATTTTGAAGGCGGCTAAAATTTGTTATTTAAGGGGATATAGCAGAAAATAAAGAAAACCCGATAAAAGTTAAAGGCTGAGCACAAATGGCTGGACCAGATAAACAATTTGATCGTAATGCAACACTTAAAAAGGCACTGGAAGTTTTTTGGGCAAAAGGCTTTGCTGCGACATCCATGCAAGAACTTGTCAGTAAAATGGGGATTAATCGCGCAAGTATGTATCAAACCTATGGAAACAAACAGGCTTTATATATTGCAGCGATTGATCAATATATTGAAAATACTCTAGCGCATGTCAGACAGGAGCTTGATTCACCCGGTTTACCCTTGGATAAATTACATAAATTGTTACGGCAATTCGTAATCGGTAGTATTAAGAACAATATGAGTGGTTGTTTAGTCAATAATGCCGCAGTAGAACTTGGCCCTTATGACAAGGATATCGCAAAGAAAGCGCGTTTTTTTTGGGGAGAGTTCGAATCGATGTTTAATGAACTATTAAAGCAGGCCGTGGAAAAAGGTGAAATAAAGCGTGACATTGATACAGCAAAGTACGCGTTACTAATTAATACAACACTGCAGGGTTTAATGGTTAAAACCAAGTCAAACACACCGAAGAAAGAAATTTTGGGTAGTCTTGATACTTTATTTAGTTTAGTTAAGGGGTAGGTGAGGGGCTCATGGTTAACATCCTCGGTCGCGATCTCACCGAACAATAGCCACTCACTAAAAATCACTGAGGTTTTAGTAAACTCTAAAGCCTTTTTGTATGGCATTTTGATGTTTAATGGCTCTCATTTTGGGGCTAATTGCCGAAAGAATAAATAATATATATGATAAGAGAAATATGTGTATTGTGGGGGAGGTTAGCTCTGGGGGTTGGAAGATTTAGAAGTCATCTTTGCAATGGTTGGGAGTAAAGTAAGGGCTGTAGGTTGTTGTTAGACGCAACCTCCCAGTGCAATAATCAGTTCAAATATAAACCATTGGGGTTCCTTCGTCACCTCAATCTACAAACGGGAAATGTACTTTTATCCATGTCAGATGTTAATCAAATTCAAATCTTCCAATCAGCCGATGGTGAAGTGCAATTGGAAGTATCGCTTGAGCAGGGCACCGTCTGGTTAACTCAGGCACAGATGGGGCAGGTATTTGACACCACTCCTGAAAATGTGCTGATGCATTTGAATAATATATTTAAATCCAATGAGTTAGATGAATCCTCAACTACTAAGGATTTCTTAGTAGTTCGTCAGGAGGGCAAGCGGCGGGTAAAACGTAAGCTCAAACACTACAATCTGGATGCCATTATTTCAGTGGGTTATCGTGTCAGTTCTGGCCGAGCCACACAGTTTCGTATCTGGGCAACGAATACGCTTAAGAAGTACTTGGTAGACGGCTATGCCTTAAATCAAAGACGCCTGAAAGAGTGTGGCATTGAGTTTGAACAAGTTGTGAGTCTGCTCAGCCAAACTTTGGCCAATCAGCAATTGGTTAACTCTGATGGTAAAGCGGTGCTTTCTGTCATTAGCGATTACGCCCGTAGTTGGTCTTTATTGCAGGGTTATGATGAGCAGAGCCTGGGTGAACTGACGACCAAACAAACGGATATGAGGTCGTTGAAGCTAGAAAATGCGTTGAACGCGATTGTACAGCTGAAGCAAGAGCTGATTCAAAAAGGTGAGGCGACGCAGCTATTCGGACAGTTACGTGGTGATGGGTTGGCATCGGCTATCGCCACCATTGAACAGGGCTTTGGCGATGAACTGTTTTACCCCAATGTCGCTAGCCGTGCGGCTCATCTACTTTACTTTGTAATAAAGAATCATCCGCTGGCCGATGGTAATAAGCGCAGTGGTTCGTTCCTGTTTTTATGGTATTTAAGATTGAATCAACATTTTCTGGCAAAACCTGTAGAGCAGTTGATTAATGATAATACGCTGGTGGCGCTGGCCTTGTTGGTGGCTGAGAGCAAACCGGAGCAAAAAGAGTTGATGATTCGTTTGGTTGAGCATTTTATATTGATGAAGGCGTAATAGTAGTGATCACCGAAGACCAACTAGAACAACTCTGCCTCGAGCATTATTTATGAGTTGCAGGGGCTTTACCCGCGGCAGGAGATATTAAAGCGTAAGCAGGAATCTGGAAGTCGCATTACAATACTGTTTTGGGCAATGCAATGTGTTTTTCCGACAGGCTCAGAGTCGATATATTGATAAACTAGGTGCTGTAAAATAACCTGGCTCGGTTCCATAAAACGGAGCTACGGTGCCACTGTTGTGGCACCGTTAGGGTATTTTTTAATGTGTTGCTTGCTCGCCCCAAATTTCTTTCAAACGTTGATCGCGTCCACAGTTCCAACGATAGTATTTGTATCGAATAGGGCTTTTTTTATAAAAATCTTGATGGTAACTTTCTTCACCTTTAATAGGGTAAAAAACTGATGCCTGTAATATTGGGGTGATGATTTTTTTGCCAGTGAATTGTTCAGCCACTTTTTTTCGAGATTGTTCAGCCATTTTTCTTTCGGTGTCATTGGCGACGAAAATAGCGCTCAAATAACTATGACCTTTATCACAAAATTGGCCTCTTGCATCAAATGGGTCGATATTCACCCAGTAATGCGCCAATATGGCATCATAGCTGACTTTTTTCGGGTCATACGTAATTTCAACGGCTTCGTAGTGGCCTTCATGATTACCATTATAGGTCGGGTTTTTCAGTTCACCGCCGGTAAAACCAGATACGACATCAATGACGCCATCGAGTTTTTCAAAATCGGATTCCATGCACCAGAAACAACCGCCCGCTAATACTGTTTTATCTGCTAATACGCTTGGAACATAGGATAGCAAGCCGATGAGCAGGAAATTGATCAAATTGTTTTTCATAGGGTGTCTCCAATCTAATATTTTTAATATAGCAGCTTTCAATTATGCCAACAAATATTCACATGAGTATCACAATTCAACAACGGATTTATAACATAAGGGATGAAATGTAAATAACATACGCAAGTAGCGCTCTGATTTAGTTTCTCACTGGACGTTCTGATTGAGGAAAAACGCAGCTCTAGCCGGGCTAAAGCGAGTATTTTCTGAATGAAGAACGTTCAGTGAGGAGCTGAAGCAGAGATG
>CALZHW010000152.1 GCA_945787125.1 uncultured Ectothiorhodospiraceae bacterium | reverse complement strand
AACGGTGTATTCGATTATTCCAGCAATGAGACAGGAAGCAATGAATACATTTATACCAAAGCTGGGCACTATTTCGCGAAGCTTCAGGTTGTTGATAAAGATGGACGCGTAAGCTCCGATAATATTGAAATTACGGTTGACCAGGATATTCAATTAACAAGAAATACCGATACTATCGATATTAAACAAGCTGAAGTGGTTGAATTAAGTGTAACAGCTGCGGCAAAAGCACAAACAACTCTTGTTATAGAAAATGATCGATATCAACCGATGATAACATTACTTGATTGGCAGGAGCGGAGTGGTACCTTCACTGCTTCTTGGGATGGGACCGACAGCACAGGCACCATTGTTCCCGAAGGTGCTTATTATGCCGTATTACTTTATAAAGAAAATGGTGTATCAAAGCGATTCGATTTAAGAGATGAAAGAGACAATAAGGATATACCCATTATCACCAATGTAACTCAAGGGCAAACCTTTGCTCCCTTTTTGAGGCCCTTATCCATAGAGTTTGAGCTACCCGAAGCAGCCGAAGTACAAATTGATATAGGGCCTGATGGAATCAGCGTTACAGAACGGATAAAAACGCTGTTGCAGAAACACACCCTTGGCAAAGGCGTTTATAAGCTCGAGTGGGCAGGGGACGCAAATGATGGCACTTTGGCTGATCTTTCACTGTATAAAGAAAAATACCCAGGTGACGCAGACTACTATATGACGGGTGCTTTTAAGAATATATTGGCAGATAATGCCGTCTATGTAAAAAGCGGTGTATCGGTTCTTAATTTAAAGAGTGATGCGCCAGTTTTTGTGCCTAATGCTATTGGCGATGACGGCAAACGCAATAAACTGGGAATCAGTTTTGAATTGACTGCTGCTGCATCCGTCACATTAAGCATTAATGACGCCCAAAGCGGCGCAAGCATCATGACAAAAGAGTATAATTCTTTGGAGGAAGGTGAACAGCTTATTTACTGGAATGGAAAAAATGAAAATGGAAAATATATAGCACCGGGAGTCTATCGGCTCGGTATCAAGGGCAAAGATAGCTATGGATATACTTCATTAACCCAATATGCGCTGCAGCGTATTTTCTATTAATGTGAGGCGATTAATATGAAGAAGTTATTCTTAAGCATGCTGGGGATTTCGCTGCTCTTGTCTGTGTCATCACTGCATGCCTACAATAATCAGTGGGCTGATAATGAGGATTACGTAGTACCCAACGAAACCAATATTACGCCTGGCGAAGGGGTCAGTAATCAGGAAATCAATGGCGCTGGAATATGCTTGTTGCGCCAATCATCGCCAGTCTATACTGACTCAGGTCATTTTACCTGGTCTGCCATGGATATTGAGCTTCCTGGAAAACCGGGCATCGTTTTTAGTCGTTCATATACTTCCAAAGAGCCTTTAAGTGGAATGTTTGGGAACGGCTGGATATCCAGTTTTGAGAGTGGGTTTATAAAAACCGAAAAGCATGCTGATAAGAGTGGTTCAATAGAAACACACTACATTTATCGCCAGCAGGAAGGGCTTCGTTATACCTTTAAAGAGATCAATGACGCGATCGATGCGCCGAGCGGAATGCATTACAAAATAGAAAAACTTTCAGAAACGAGCTTTAAAGTGACTTATCCCAATAATGACATTGAGATTTATGCAAACGATGTCATTGTTTCGAAACAAGATTCAAACGGCAACAAACTTGAATACAACTACAACGAAGACACCCTGCTGCAAGAGATAAAAGATAGCAATGGTAACTCACTTAAACTGACGTTTGGCGCCAACGGTTATGTGACCGCACTAACCGACCACACCCAAAGAACATGGCGTTATACATACGATGAGGATGGCAATCTCATTACGGTTACCGATCCGCTTAACGGCTCACGCAATTATACTTACGAAAAGTACCAGGCAGATAATGACGCCCAGGCCTACTATCATCTGACAAAAATTACTGATGAAACAGGAGTTGTTATAACTGAAGTAGAGTACGAAAAAGAAAATACGGGTTTTTATGCCTACAAAAATGGCCACGTAAAAAGCTACACCCTTGCAGAAAACACATACACTTATGATTGGAACAATCTTGAAAACAACAGGTATGTAAGAAAAACGGATTCTCTCGGCAATCAGTATCAGTTCGATTTAGCAGAGAGTGGACACATAACCAAATATACTGATCCCTATTTTAAAACTACACTCTACAACATTGATGAAACCATGTCATTAAGCGGATCAACTGATAAGTTGGGTAACAACTGGCAACAAAATGTAGACGAAAAGGGGCGAATTACTACAGACACCACGCCACTGGGAGCACAAACTACCTACAAATATGATGGTGACCGCAGGAAACCCTCTGAGGTCACCTCTCCTCTTGGTCATGTCACAAAAATAGCTTATAACGAAAACGACAATCTGACAATGACAACACTGCCGGATAATTCCACGTTTAAAAACTCCTATGACAGTAAAGGAAATATCTTAAGTGCAACGAATGCATCTGGCGTTAAGACCCACAGTATTACCTATAATGACAATTCTCAGCCCACAAGCATTACAAATGCTTTGGGTGAAACGCTTTCCATAAGTTATACCGCGTATGGTCAAACCGGGACAGTCACCGATGCTGAAGGTAATACCATTACCTATACATACGATATATTGGGACGTCTGACCAAAACCGTCAATGAAATGGGGCATGAAAGCATTTATAACTACGATGCCGCCGGTAAGCTGCTCTCGCTGCAGGATCCTGCCGGCAATACCACCACTTACACATACGACCAGTATGGCAGACTGGCAACAGAAGCTCGCCCCAAAGGCAGAACATTAGATTATAGCTACGACCAAGGCAATCGCTTGACAACCTTAATCGACAGCGCTGGCCGGGAAACGGGTTTTAGTTACGACAAAATCGGCAATATTACAAAAGTAGCAGTGGGTTCATCCTATATACAGTACTGGTATGATGCAACGAATATAATAACACAGGCATATGATAGTAATAGCCGCCAAACTGTCTACTTTACCTATGATGAAGACGGCCGGCTCTCCCAAGAAAAGCAACACAATAAAGCAATTGACTACAGCTATGACCTTGATGGCAAAGTTGCGAGCATGACAGTGATGGGCACAACCATAAGCTATAGCCGCAACAAATTGGGAACTCTTTCTTCTCTAAGTGATGGAACCGATACTTTCCATTTTACCTATGACGCCAATGGCCTGCGAAAAAGTATAAGTTACCCGAATGGTTTACAAACAGATTATTCTGTTAGTGATGCATCGCGTCTGGTTTCATTAAATAATGGACTCACCCAAAGTAGTTATACTCATGATAAAAACGGCATGCTTACCCAAGAAACTGTAGCAGGCACCAAAATCAATTACAGTTATGACGAGGCCGGAAGATTAACGAGTGCCGGGACACACACCTATAACTACGACACGGCAGGGAACAACTTAAATAATTCGGCAGTTTATGAATCGAATAGCAATCAACTGAGCGAAACAGCTACCCATAGTTACCTGTATGATGCATTTGGCAACCTGAGTAAAAAAACCGAAAAAGCAACCGGCGGCTACAAGGTTTATGTCTGGAATGTATGGGATCAACTCAGTTCGGTAGAGAGTTTTGACAGTCTAAATACCAGTCTCAAAAAAATCGAGTTTGGTTACGGACCGCTTGGAAGGCGCCTATATAAAACTATTGACAATGTAACAGAATACTATCTCTACTCCGGTCAGAATTTGATTGCGGCGACGGATTACTCTTCAAACCTTCACTACAGAATTATACATGATGAAACCATAGATTCTCCTCTCTCTATCATTAATGTAGCAAATGATAAAACCTATTATTATCATAAAGACCACCAGGGTTCTATTATCGGCTTGAGTGACAGCACTCAAGCGAGCGTTGAAAATTACAGTTACGATGCCTATGGCAAGACCCTCAAAACAGCCAGCATTGAAACCGGCAATCCTTTTGCCTATACCGCACGAGAAATGGATGATGACGATCTTTATTACTATCGGGCCCGTTACTATGACCCGAGCATCGGACGGTTTTTGAGTGAAGATCCTATTGGTTTTGCTGCCGGAGATTTTAACTTTTATCGGTATGTTTTAAATAATCCAAAGAACTACCTTGATCCATCTGGAAATCTAGTTGTTGAAATTATTGGCCAGAGTCTGGAAAAGTGTACTAAGGAAGTATTAACACAGCAACAATATATGAAATTAGCTATGGCCGCTTATTATCGCGGAGATATGGATGAATTTGATAAATACTACGCCTTGGCAGAAGAAGCACGACTGAGAACGCTAAATGCTACTCGAGATGCAGCATCAAATAATACAGGTTCTTCAACTTATTAATATGTACGTGGGAGTTATGAGGCTCTTATGAAAACAAACTTCGTTAGCGGGAGATAGAATGTGAGATTTCTTTTTTTGGTGCTCGTGTGCATATATAGCCTTAACGCCAATGCATCATCAGTAATGGGTTTTTTAGGCTATGACGGCCAGCACTGGCTGGTTGGCATTGCACAAGTCGATGGCACAGTGAAAGAAATAACACTTGCGCAGGAGCCGCATACCTTTGATTATAATTTTAAAACGGGTCAGATACTTTATATAGGTTCAGATGGCAAGTTGCGGCTCTATAGCAATGGGGCTGAAAAAGAATTGGCATTGCCCTATAAAGCTAATGCTTATACGCAACCTAAATTTTCCTGTAACAAAGATCTTGCCTATACCGTTGAGCTTATCGATGGTAACAGTAAATCCACCCGGATTGTTGCCATTGACTTACAAAATAACGCTTTAGCAAATGCCGTACAGCAAACCTCATCACAGTTTGAACCATCTGAAATAAATGATCATACCCTACTTTTTACCAATCTGAGTTGCAATCAAGGTTGCGGTAAATTGATTCAGGAGATCTGGCAAAAAAATCAGGCCAGCGGAATATCCGAGCAATTGACCCTGTTAAATGCCTTTAGTAATAATCCCAGTATTCATTTTAATGATCACTGGGTATTTTTTAGTTCAAATAAAAATGATAACTATCATATTTGGGGTAAAAATCTAAATACCGACGAGCGATCAGTCGAGTTAACTTTCAAAGATACTACCGATGCATTTCCAGGCGCAATTGGTAATGGTGGCTTTTTATATATTAGTCAGAATAAAGGCCAGTATCATATTATGCAGGGAGATATTAAGGGAAAATCTTCTGCAGTCAAATTGTCTAAACAGTATAAAATTATGCGTCAATTAAAGGTCAACACATGCGAGTAGTAGCCAAATTATTTGTAATCTTATGGTTTTATTCAGGCTTTTCTTTTGCGGGAAATATTGAGTTTTTACCCTATGAGAAAAACGAATTTTCCCCCATTCTAAAGGAAAAAGTTAGCATACCCTTCAAATTAGCTGCGCCGGCTACGGTTAGTGCTGAGATATATACGCCCGATGGCGTGTTAATTCGAATCCTTAGTACTACCACTATCAAGGAAAAAGCACAGCACTCCCTGGTTTGGGACGGCAGGGATGAACATGGCATAGTGGTGCCGGATGAAGCCTATAATGTGGTGCTAAAAGCCACTATAAACAATAAAACCGAAATCATTGATCCACGTACCAGCAGTGGCGGGATAGTGCAGATGGATTTAAACCCCAACATCAATGCTGACGGTAAAATGACTTATACGCTACAAACACCGTCACGGGTATTAATTCGTTTAGGTCTGAACAGTGGCGCAATGCTACGTTCAATCATCACCTGGGTGCCAAAAAATGCCGGGAAAAATATTCAATTTTGGGATGGTTATGATCAAGATCATTTGATTAAATTTCAAAAACATGAAAGTTTTAAAATGGTTATCTCCGCATTTAGCCTGGCAGATTACTCAATTATTACCACCGGAAATAAAGCCTCTTATTTTGACTATGTAACAAAACATTCTCACCAACCCTCATTGGAGGCCAAAACGCAGCGTTTGCATCAAGCAAAATCCAAACGGTCGTCACCTTACTATGTAAGAGCTTTGACCGATACACGAGAACCGCACGTTGATTTTGAGTTTCCAAAAAACATTAAACGCAACGCTGAAGGGATACCCATAGTAAAGAAGGGCGATAAAATCCGGATAAAAATAATTATGGATGAAAAAGATGCCATCCGCATGGAAAAAAATAAGTATGAAATTACTTTTTATGACAATCTAGATTTTATTGCGGAAGAGGAGATGGGCTATGTACCACTGAGTTGGTTTTGGTCACCGAAAAATGAAAAAGGCCGACATATTTTAACGGTTAATATTGTGAGTTTTAAAGGCCATGTTGGCGTAAAAAGCACGCCATACATAATCGAGTAAAGGCCAGCCACCTAATGATTGATTAACAATCTGTAGTTGTGTCTACTATACCGTATTCGATCAATATCAATTATCAAACTGTCGGCTGCTTAGCGACAGATTCAGGAGTGTAAATGCAGTTTATTTCACGAATCCTCATATTGCTGTCAGTTGCAGTTCTGGGATGCACGAGTTACGAAAAACCCCCTGCAATCACTTACGCCACCTGGACCGGCATTGGCCCCGATAAATGGGCTTCTGCCTGGCTGATTTCGCATTATATTGAACCCGGTGCTGATATCAAATTTCTTGAAACCAATACAGACGTAAAGCAAGCTATTGCTTTTGACATTCCGGAGGCTAAATATAAACGTACATCGGAACATACTACCTATGAGAGCTTGATGACCGATTACCAACAATCTGATCCAGTCCTCAATGAGCTCGGGATTATTGTCCGTGATATCGAAATCCTGTCCTGGGGTGGCAAACAAAACCCGGCTTCAAGCTATGTGGAAAGCGCTTTTCGCGGCTTGCAATTTCATTTCGGCCGGGAGAAGGTTCCGGAAAGTTGTTATTATTTGTTGTTTGAAAATGTTTATCGGCTATTGAAAAACCATCAAGGCGAGGATTACAGCTATTTTGAAAACGAACTGGCGTTAAACCCGCAATGCGCCAACATCAAAACCAAACAAACAATTGATGATAACAAATATGTCGCTGAGTGGAACACTTACGAAATATTGAACTTCATTAATACTGGTAAAAAAGTCGCTTTTATTGATACCCGGGAAACTGATGAGTTTGAGGAAGGCCATATTCCTGGTGCGATGAACATTAAGCTTCGCGACCTGGATAAACCCTTGCCTGCTGCTGTGGTATCCGCTGATGTGGTGATACCGTATTGCGTCAAAGATTTTCGCGGATTTGAAGTGGCGAAAAGTCTAAAACTGCAGGGAATTAAAACTGTCGGCCTTATGAATCCCTATGGTATTGCCGGCTGGAAAAAGGTGGGATTACCCATATCCGGCCCGCAGGCTTTGTCGGAAGAAAAAGCCATTGAGCAATTAATGAGTTGTGCCAAACAGCCGGATGGGTGTGTTAAAAATGGCTGATGCAATAAAACCAAAGACCAAATATTTAAAATACAGCCTATGGCTGAGTTTGGTACTTCTAACACTAATGCCTTTCCTTTATTGGCTGCAAACCATTGGCGACATAAATATCTATTTAAAATATGAAACTCCCCCCGGGCAAACCTATTATGTTTTTTCTAAACTGGCCGGCATGTATGCCCTGGTGTTGGTCTGGCTGCAAATTGTTCTCGCCTTATTAAAGCAATCTACTTTTGGGCAGTACCTGGGTTTTTGGAATGTTGGTTTTCACCGTCGCCTGGGCATAAGCGCTGCACTTTGTGTCGCTTTACATGCCGGTTTATTTGTCATAGCCGTTTCCATGCGTAAAGCGCATTTTGCCTATGGCTTGTTACTGCCAAACTTTAGCCACGGCTTTTACGCTTTTGCTGTAACCTTGGGTGTGTTTGCGCTTTATCTCATCATTGCGGTTATTAGCACAGGCATCTTGCGCAACAATAAATCATATCGCCTCGCCTGGATTCATCGCTTCGCCATCGTGGCATTTATCCTGGCGTTTATTCACAGCCTGCTTATCGGAACCGAGACCCGCTTTAATGCAATTTCTCTCAGTTACCTAATCATGGCTGCTATTGGTTTATTTGCTTTGTGGGCGAGATTTTATAAACCGTTTATTCAGTCGCAAATACAATCATCTTAGTTACTGCATATTCGCCAACGTCAGCGATGTGCAAGCAGCAGAGTTGTCTCGTGCCAATATCTATTCTACGTTCTACCTCTTGGCCATATGACTCTGTTTAGAATTATCTGGCACTTTATGTCATATCACCTCTTGAGGTGATATGAAAATTGCAATAATTTTGGGTGGCAACAAGGCAGGTAAGAGGCATTCGAGTAAGGCCTGCACTATTTTATTTGCTACTCCTTGTCTAACGCAACCGACCCTAATGACCAATCCTGCCAAATTAGAGCCATTACTAATAGTCACATTAATGATTAGGTGTTAGTTGCGGAAAATACCTGTAGCGAGCCAAATTCCCATCGTACAATTTACCAAATTATCAATCATACGATTTAGCTATAATTAGACTGGTTTACCACATTCTCATCATAAGAAAAATATTGTTTAGCACGTTAA
>CALZHW010000151.1 GCA_945787125.1 uncultured Ectothiorhodospiraceae bacterium | reverse complement strand
TTCATAATGTTATATTGACCTATAAACGTTCAACTGCGGAATCTAGGATTATCCATTACTCCGGTTAAACCACCCATGACGTTTAGAATTTCGGTATAATCGCACATGCTAAACGCCATGGGTATATATCATATCAAAGTGCACGACCGTCCATAATATATAGGCCAACCCCACTAAAGCGCCAAAAGGAAATGTGATAAACCAGCTCAATGTTATCTTCGGCTTTTCAAAGTGTAAACTGGTTGCCGTGGTCATAATGTTAGCCCACACCCACCAGAAACTGCCAAATGCCAGCAGATAAAAACCCCACTTAGGCGCAATAAAGACAAGCATAATGCCAATGAAATTGACTGGACAGGCTAAAAAAGTATCGGCAAAAGCAATACCGTAATGCGTCTTTTGCACTTGCCAGCTGTCAAACGAACCATCTGCGTTTTTCATCGCCCTACCCTGCAGAACCATGATCTGCCAGCCAAACACAATCAAGCAATAAAGACCCATAATGCCAAGCAGCACATACAAACTGATTTGTGAGAGAACGGATAAATCCTGCATACTGACTCCTTTGTTATTATCGCCATCGCCTCCACGGGCTGGGCTTTAATGCGCTTTACTTCTTATAGCTCACAATCGGGGTTCAAACTATTCCCCGCAACCAGCGCACGTAGTGGCAAGACCTTTTATTATAGAGAGTAGAGAGTGTTGGCAGCAGGGATGCTGCCTTCAAGCCCACAAGGACGTGTTCACGGCGTCTCTCGGTAAGGTTTTGCCGCTGCGGGTGCTGGAAGGTGGAACTTTTGCAACTTTGAACGCCGATTGTGAGTTATAAATTATCAGTCTTGCTGTCAACGGCTATACTTTTTTTCTTACGTTTTTTGTTTTGTTTCTTTTCCTGTAACTTACGTTTTTTAGCGCGTTGACTCGCGGTTAGTTTAAGTTTTTTATTATTCGAACCTGCTGCTTTACCCGATGATTTTACACGAACTGGGCCAGTATACGTCGCCTCAAATCCGGGCACTTCACGCCGTTCAAATTTACGTTTTAAATAACGCTCAATGCCAATCATCAGGTTCCATTCAAGAGAACTGATCAGGGAAATGGCCAATCCCTTTTCACCTGCCCTACCTGTTCTCCCTATACGGTGTACATAAGTATCACCACGCCGGGGCATTTCGAAGTTTATCACCAGGTCAACACCATGAATATCTAAACCACGGGCAGCTAAATCACTGGCAACTAATATATTGACTTTACCCTGCCTGAGCAATTCCATGACATGTGATCTTTTTTCTTGATCCACATCACCATGTAAAATTCCCACACGAAGGCGCTTGTGCATTAAAAAGCTGGCCAGCCTATCCGCTTTGGTTTTACTATTGGTAAAAACAATTGCCTTGTCATGCTCTTCTAATTGTAATATCTCATAGGCTAAGGTTTGTTTATGAAGTGTATTATCTGCAAGTACAATTTGCTGTTCAATGTTTTTTTGCTCATCACCTTCTTCGTTATTGAGTGAAACGCTTTCAGGGTCTCTCAGTATTTCAGCTGCTGGCCCGTAAATACCTTTCAATGTCGCTGACAAAAGCAATGTCTGACGCTCTGTATTACATTTATCAACAATTTTTAATACATCATTACTAAAGCCCATGTCCAGCATGCGGTCAGCTTCATCGATGACTAAAACATCAAGCTTGTAAAGATCTATGGTTTCATTTTCGCAATGTTTAAGTAAGCGACCCGGCGTTGCTATGACAATATCCGGCTCCTGATCCAGGAATTTTATTTGTTCATCAATATATTCTCCACCAGTAATCAGGGTGGTTGTTAAATTACTATGTTTTGCCAAATCTTTGCAGGCGGTAAATACCTGCAAAGCCAGCTCTCTTGTGGGCAACAATATAAGTGCGCGAGTTCCTGCATCTGGGTTCGCACGGCTTAATAGTTGATGCAAAGTTGGCAATAAATAAGCAACGGTTTTACCGCTACCCGTTTCAGCTTTAACCTTTAGATCTACTCCGTCCATTGCCAGTGGGATTACTTCCTCCTGAACTGGCGTAGGTGATTCAAATCCCAGTTCTTGAATCGATTTAAGCAATAATTTGTGAAGTTTGAACTGTGTAAACAAAAGAAAGGCCTCAAAAGATAGATAATGCGAGGATAATACCACAAATCTTAAAATACATGACTTGAGATAGGTGTGAGTCTCGTTCCTTACTCTTTATCCTGCCTTGAAACTTTATGAGACGCCATTAAAGCACTAATTTCATGCGCCGGCATTGGCCGACCTAGGTAGTAACCTTGAACTTCTTCGCAATTTTTTTCTGTGAGGTAATTCAATTGTTCTATGGTTTCGACGCCTTCGGCGATGACACGTATGTCCATACTTTTCGCCATAGCGATGACAGCCTTGGTGATCGCCGCATCTTCTACGTTGGTGGTTATATCAAAAATGAATGATTGATCGATTTTAAGTCGATCAATCGGGAAACGCTTGAGGTAACTCAAGCTGGAATAGCCAGTGCCAAAATCGTCAATGGCAAGCAGTACACCCAATTTTTTCAGTTCATGCAAGATTTGAATAGCGCTTTCCACATCAGCCATCAGTAAACTCTCGGTGATTTCCAGTTCCACTGCTTCAGGATCCAAGCCGGTTGTATCGAGTATATCTTTGACCAACGCTAAAAAATCGGGATGCATAAACTGCCGAACAGAAATATTTACTGCAACACGTTCAATTGCCACCCCTGTATCATGCCAAGCTTTGAGCTGGGTACAGGCAGTACGCAGAATCCATTCTCCAATAGGAATAATCAGACCGGATTCTTCAGCGACTGGAATAAAATCACTAGGCGGCACATTGCCCAACTCCTCATTGTGCCAACGCACCAGAGCCTCAATGGCGACAAATCGATTACCCTTCACTTCCAACTGCGGCTGATAATTCATCTGTAACTCATTGCGTTCCAGCGCCTTACGCAGCTGATTCTCAATCGTGAGCCGCAGACGTGCATTTGCATTCATCGAATTGTTGTAAAATTGATAATTATTTTTACCAATACGCTTAGCAGAGTACATGGCAGTATCGGCATTTCTGAGCAGGATCTCGGTGCTATCCCCGTCGGCAGGATATGTTGCAATACCTATCGTGGGCGTAATAACCACCTCGTGACCACTCAGGGTAAGCGAATGCGTGAAAGAGTCCAGAATACGTTGCGCCACAATCGCAGCATCCTCGCTTCTATGCATGTTCGTCAGCAAGATTGCAAATTCATCTCCACCAAAGCGGGCAGCGATTCCGGTAAAGGCAGCTGTTTCGACGTGACTGATAAAGTCATTAGCACGTAAACAATCTTGTAAGCGCTCGGCAACGGACTTTAACAACATATCACCAAACGTGTGTCCAAATGTATCGTTGATACGTTTGAAATCATCGAGATCCAAAAACAAAGCAGCCAACTTGTATTTTTGTCGATCGGCTGCCTTGATTGACTGATCCACATGCATTTTAAATGAATCACGATTTGGTAAACCGGTTAACGAATCAAAATAGGCCAGTTCGCGAATTTTGTCTTCGAACTTCTGCCGCTCGGTAATATCCTGTATGGTTCCGTGAAGTTGCGTGACTTTGCCATCCTGGTCAACAATGGCCTCTACCTGTTGATAGACATTGCGTACGTTGCCATTCGGATTTGAGATCCGATGATTGATGTCATTGGCATCGCCGGTTTTTAACGCCAAACTAAACCAGTGCCGTACCTGCTCGCGATCTTCCTCATGAATCATACTGAGCAATTCCGACAGGCTAGCAGTCCTATTATCTGACTCAATACCAAACAACCGATAGACTTCTTCTGACCAGGTCATTAGCAACGTTTCTGTATCGATTTCCCAGCTGCCGAGCTTGGCAATCCGCTGGGCGTTGGTTAATCTGGCCCGATTGCTATGTAATTCCTGTACGGTATACGCGAGATCGACCAATGTTTCACTGGAACGCAACATATAACGAATACGATGCCCCAGGATCGGCCAGTTGATGGGCTTCGCAATAAAATCCGTGGCGCCCGCATCATAGGCGCGGTTTACCGAATCCATATCTTCAAGACCCGTCACCATCAATACTGGCAGATGGTCTGCATCTTTACGTTGGCGCAATTTCATGCAGGCGGTAAAACCGTCCATGACAGGCATTTCCACGTCGAGCAGCACAAGATCTGGACGTTGCTCATCGAAAGCCGCTAATGCTTGTTCGCCATTTTCTGCCTCGATTACTTCAAATCCTTCACGCATTAACGTCTTGCGCATCAGTTTCCGTGATGCCACATCATCATCGACAACCAACACCCGCTGTATCTTCGTGATGCCGAGTTGGTCAGCAGTGCGCTCGGCGTTCTGCTTCATGCTGCATTCCTTTTGAGTTCATGGGACAGCGCCAAATTCACCTTTCGAAATTCCTCATACGACAAGGCGAGTTTATTGGCAGCATTATCCAGCGAACCGGCACGACCCAGCTCTTCCAGTTCCCGGCACAAATCAGCCAGCACTCGCGCACCAACGTTAGCACTGCTGCTTTTTAGTGTGTGTGCTGCAATCCGTAACGACTCTGCATCCTCGTTTACGATCGCTGTCTGCTGTGCTTGAAGCAGCTCCGGCGCCTGGTTAAGATACAGACCGATGATTTCAGCGAGCATGTCGGGATCATCCTCATCCTCCATATCACGGATTACATCTAACACCGCTTGGTCAATGGATGAGCTTACAGACTCTATAGGTTGATCGGGCTGCCTGGTTTCTGTGCCTGAGCCTGTGTCAGTCGGGTTCAAAGCCGTTGACTCGGCTACCGTCGTTGCTGCCCCTGCTGTCAAATCGGTATCTATACCAGGTAACCACTTCTCCAATACATTACGCAAATCAACTGGCGTGAACGGTTTACTCAAGTAGTCATCCACTCCCGCGGCCAGGCAATGTTCGCGATCACCTTGCATGGCATTCGCCGTCAGAGCGATGATAGGCATATGGGGTATTGCTCCACCTATCGATTCTGCGGTCAACGCTTGTTCACGCTGCCGCAAAGCGGCAGTCGCTTGATAACCGTCCATTACTGGCATCTGCATGTCCATTAAAATCAGGTCGTAGCAGTTAAGCGCTACTTTGTCGAGCGCCTCGCGACCATCGTTCGCCTTATGGATGCCTCGGTAACCCAGTTGTTTGAGCATGCCGATGGCTACTGCTTGATTGACTTCATTATCTTCTACCACCAGGATTTTTAGCAACGATGGATCCTGGAGTAATAACGAATTTTCATCATTTTTTTCACGAAGTGCACTACGGTTAGCCGCGACATTTTTGTTGTTCAGACAATCGTACAACTCAGACTGCCGAACGGGTTTTGCGATTGAGTAATCAATCCCAAGTTCTTGGCTGTTTCTCTGTAAAACAACATCATCCACAGAACTGAACATCACCATCCTGATACTGGCATACAGCGGATCTGAATTAATCATGCGCGCCAGCTCCAGGCCATCCATCTCTGGCATGTGATAATCAAGAATAGCCATGTTATAGGGATTATTCGCTCTCACTGCGCCATGCAATAATTGTAACGCAGATGCCCCGCTCTCTGCGCAAGTATGAGTGATATTCCATGCTTTAAGATGATGAGAGAGGATTTCAAGATTGGTTACATTGTCATCGACTACCAACACATGCAAATTAGCAAAATCTTCGACGGGTTTCGTGGCGAGTGTGGCTTGAGGATTTTGCTGTTTATCCAGCACGATTTCAAACGCAAATGTCGAGCCTTCACCACCAACGCTCTCAACGTTGAGTTGCCCGCCCATTAAACCAACCAACTGCCGGGAGATTGCCAAACCGAGACCCGTGCCACCATATTTTCGTGTTGTGGAACCGTCGCCCTGGGAAAACGAATCGAATATGCGTTCAATCTGCGAGGCTTCCAGGCCAATACCAGTATCCCTGATTGCGAATCGTAAACGTGCCGTTGTTGCTGTTTCTTCAAGCGGCAAAACACTCATCAAAATCTCGCCTGTCTCCGTAAATTTTATAGCGTTACCGACCAGGTTGGTCAGGATCTGCCGCAACCGAGTTGGATCACCGCTGATTGCCTCAGGAATATTAGCCGGTACATGGCAAGCCAACTCCAGACCTTTGCCATGCGCCCGCACCGAGAATACTTCTCCCAAATCTTCGACAAGATCACGCAAATTGAAGTTTACCTTTTCCAGTGACAGCTTGCCGGCCTCTATTTTGGAAAAATCCAGAATGTCATTGATAATACCGAGCAATGTCTCCCCGGAACGGCGCACGGTTTCGGCAAAACGTTGCTGCTGGTCTGAAAGATTGCTGCCCAGCAACAATTCGATCATGCCTAAAACTCCGTTCATCGGAGTGCGAATTTCGTGGCTCATGGTAGCAAGGAATTCACTTTTCGCGCGGTTGGCTTGCTCTGCCTTATGCGCCAGTTTCTGCGCCTTTTGTGTGGTTGCTTCCAACTCTTCAGTGCGTTGCAAGACTTTCTGCTCAAGTGTGTTTTGATGCTCGTTAACCTTGACCTGGTAATCCTTGAGACGATCAATCATCACGTTATACGCTCTGGCGAGATCCCCGATTTCATCTTTTGACTTGCTTATCACCTTTTGTTCGAAATCACCCCGTGCGACATTCTTAGTTGCCTCAACCAGCTTTTTCATCGGCGCCACTGCCCGACGCGTTAGCAGGGCTGAAAGCAGAATACCGATAATGACTATTTTTGAGGTTAGCACAATCATAGACCACAGAAAATCATCAACACCCTTGCGCATCTGAGTTTGATCGAGGCCGAGCTGAATGAATCCAATAATTTCATCACCACCTACGGGCGCGAAAATATTATGCAGCGGATCTTCACCAGCCATCTCACTCATGGACACCACTGGCACCACAATATCTATTGCAGACATCTTCAATTCTGTGTCTAGCAAGTTTTTTACATTCACGGTTTCTGCCTGCCAGGCAAGCTCAGAAATGCTCGACGTATATTGTTCAAACTCAGGTTTGAAACTTTTACTAAGCAACACCTGACGTTCTTTGTTGAAAATGCTTATATATGCATTATTCTCGTATTTTGCCAGACTCTCTATCAAACCGTTTAATGTCGGCACATTCTCAGTATAAATACCGAACTCACTGACCGAGGCCACCATTTTAGCGAGATCGAGTCCATTCTGTTGCAACTGCGTATAGCTGTTTTGTAAACGTTCCTGCACAACATATCCGGAAATGACGACAGCGGTCAGTATGATGACTGAGATCAACAACAAATTCAGTTTTGCATTCAAGCCAGTAAAGTAGTTTCTTGACATTTAATGATGTCCGTTATTGGTAAACATGTTTAGCGCCCTGAGTTGTTACTGCAGGTATATTCAGCTTCATATACTTTGCCGTCTTGAGGTTCAAGGTATAGGCAACAGAACGCGGTTCTGTCACGGGTATATTGTTAATCGACACGCCCTTTAAAATCTTCAGTGCCATGGCGGCATTCTGCGCGCCCAAATCTGCGTAGTCCCAGTCCAGCGCATACAGCGCCCCACCCTTTACCCAGGGCGCTGATGCCCCGATGACTGGAATATGGTTACGAAACGACGTTAGCAGAACCTGCTTCGCGGTTGGTGGCGCAAGCACTGTCTTGTCCGGTAATGCCCACAAAATATCGACCTTTCGCAATAAATTGTTCAACGCAGCAGGTAACTGTTTTGGTGTATTAATAGGAAATGCTAACAGCTCGATGCCGAGCTGCCTTGCGATGCCAACAGCCTTATCGATCAATGCCTGATTCTGTTCCGGATTGTAGATGACGCCGACGGTTTTGAATTGGGGGAATAATTTTTTCAACCATTGCAACTGGGTTTTAGGTGAATAGCTGAAGAAAACACCAGTCGTCTGCGCATCAAGCGAAATCGACCGTGGGCTTAACATTAATGAAGCTACCACCGGCCGCTTGAGTGTCAATCGCTGCGCGGACTGGCAAGCCAAAGTGCCCAAGCAATAAATTAACTCATCATCGCGCTGTTCCATTTTCTCGGCAAGCAGTGCTGCTTTGCTAGATTTTCCTTGAATATGAAAAATCTCATAATCCGCCTGCACACCTTTGTCGCGCAGGTGTTTTTGGAAGCCTTCAAGCATCGCCTGATAGGGTACCGAATCATCACTCATGACAATGGCGATTCCGGGATTTGCATGCAGTGGTGCACTCACCGCGAGCGACAACAGCACGATGAGCGCTGCAAACATCCAGCGCTGGGTTGTTACGTTACTCACTCAACACCTCCAATTACCCGTCTCCAAATCAACATCATTATTTTATTTACATTTATTACAGCAGGCTTCTATTCTCGGGCCATACATTAAACCTAAAATCATCAGTTGACTGTCTAAAAAAAGTAACTAAGCATTTGATATTATTGAATAAGCGTGCTTTTCGGTTTAACGTAAAAAACGCACTTCAGATACTGTCCAACTGATGACTTTAGGCTTAACGCATTTGAACTATGTAGTTATCGGTAGTCATTAAGCTAAACTAAAGTGATATTAAATCAGGCAATGCGGACTTGCCC
>CALZHW010000150.1:8207-8696 GCA_945787125.1 uncultured Ectothiorhodospiraceae bacterium | reverse complement strand
AAATTGGCAACCTCAATTTTCCCGAAGAAGCAAAACGGCGTAATTTATCCGGCAGTTTAATCCTCGATGTGGCGATTAACGCGGATGGCAGCATTAAACACATCTCGGTTCTACGCTCATCTGGTTATAAATTACTGGATGATGCTGCCGCGCGTATCGTAAATTTAGCCGCACCCTACGCTGCTTTTTCACAAGACCTTCTTAAAGATACCGATATTTTACACATTACCCGAACCTGGAAATTTCTCGGTAACGAGACTATGACCACACGCTAAACCCTCCACTCTAACCACCGCTAAAACCGCAAGTTATTTCGTGCACGTTCCTAACGCTCCACCTTAATATTAAAGATTCCGGTTGCAGTTATTTGTAAAGTCTTTGATACTTGTCTAATGATCCTAGATTCCGCAGTTGAACGTTTACAGGCCAATATAACATTATGAATTTATTGAATATCTCAACTGCATCGCAGTTCACCCTTTCGGTGAG
>CALZHW010000150.1:0-8107 GCA_945787125.1 uncultured Ectothiorhodospiraceae bacterium | reverse complement strand
TCACTGCAACCTGTATTGCACGCCCTTTTGCACTGCTTTACTATATGAAATATTCCCCAAAGGGAATAACCATTTGGGGAATATTTCATTACGCAATTCAGCACAAAATGACGCACACTACAGGCTGCTCAACTGCGGATTCTAGGATGATCCTAGATTCCGCAGTTGAACGTTTACAGGCCAATATAACATTATGAATTTATTGAATATCTCAACTGCATCGCAGTTCACCCTTTCGGTGAGTCACTGCAACCTGTATTGCACGCCCTTTTGCACTGCTTTACTATATGAAATATTCCCCAAAGGGAATAACCATTTGGGGAATATTTCATTACGCAATTCAGCACAAAATGACGCACACTACGGGCTGCTCAACTGCGGATTCTAGGATGATTGAAACTTCTTATTTAAAAGGGCATTTCTTAATAGCCATGCCCGCGTTGCAAGACCCCAATTTCACTAAAAGTGTAACCTTGATTTGTGAGCATAATGCCGAAGGAGCCTTTGGTGTTATTATAAATCACGAAACAGAGGTCAATGTCAGTGAAGTGTTTGAACAATTGCACATGACGCCTGCTGAAGGAAACCCCTATCTGGAGCAAAAAGTCTTCCTCGGTGGCCCGGTAGAAGTTGATCGAGGGCTCATTTTGCACAAGCCCACCGGTACTTGGGATTCAACAATTTGCCAGAATGAAGATGTCGCATTAACCTCATCATTGGACATTATGCAAGCCATCAGCAGCAATCAAGCACCAGAGCGCTTTATAATGTGCCTTGGTTATGCCGGTTGGGGAGCAGGGCAGTTGGAGCAGGAAATTGCAGAAAATGCCTGGTTGAGCGGGCCAGCCGATTACCAGGTCATCTTTGATACGCCCATTGATCAACGGTGGCAAGCGGCTGCCAATTTACTGGGCATAGACTTGAATTTGTTATCCAGTGATTTTGGCCATGCTTAAGGACAAATTGCCCGCCGAGCTTTCACCTAAGATTGTGCTGGGTTTTGATTTCGGCCTGAAAAATATCGGCGTTGCCGTTGGACAAAGTATCACGGCAACGGCAACCCCCATTGCAACACTTAAGGCACAGGATGGTGCGCCACAATGGTTACAAATTCAAACTCTCATTGACGAGTGGCGACCAGCGATACTGCTGGTAGGGCTACCGATTCACATGGACGGCAAAGAGCAAGCGATGACACAAGCAGCCCGGCGTTTTGGTAACCGGCTTAATGGTCGATTTAACGTGCCGGTGCAATGGGTGGATGAAAGACTCACTTCCTATGAGGCAGAAAATCGTATGAGCGATGTAAAATATAGTGCACACACTGCTAAACTAAGCATCGACAGTTTATCCGCCCAACTCATTGTTGAACAATGGTTTGAGCAACAAAAAAAACCGTATAAAAATGACTAACTACAATATAGACGCCATGTTAGAAAATATGGCTGAGCAAATTCAGCGCAAACAACAGGCGCAATCGATTAAAGACCCTTTGATGATCGGCATACATACCGGTGGCGTGTGGGTCGCTAACAGGTTACACGAAATGCTTGGGCTAACCTCATCGCTTGGCACGTTAAATATTTCCTTTTATCGCGATGATTTCACTCGCATCGGTATGCACCCGCAAGTGTTGCCCTCCAGTATGAAAGAAAACGTTGAAGACCGACACATCATACTCGTTGACGACGTATTGTTTACCGGCCGAACCATCCGCGCAGCACTCAATGAGATTTTTGACTACGGCCGACCACGAAATATTTGTCTCGCGGTGTTGGTCGAAAGAGACGGCCGAGAGCTGCCCATTCAAGCTGATATTGTGGGCGAGCATATGAAGCTCGCCAAAGATCAGCACATTAAATTAACCGGGCCGACACCGTTGAACCTTATTTTGTCAGGAGGGAATGCTAGAGATGAGTTACCGGCAGAATATTCAACTAACTCCTGATAAAAAGCTTAAGCATTTTTTGACCATTGAAGGTCTTTCACGCGCAATCCTAACGGATATATTGGATACTGCAGAAACCTTCGTCAGTGTGGGCGAGCAAGCGGTAAAAAAAGTACCGATCTTACGCGGTAAAACGATTGTTAATTTGTTTTTTGAAAACAGCACACGCACACGCACAACCTTTGAACTTGCGGCAAAACGTTTGTCAGCCGATGTATTGAATATTAACATCAGCGTATCTGCGACCTCGAAAGGTGAATCCTTACTGGACACGCTGCGTAACCTAGAAGCCATGCAAAGTGATATGTTTGTGGTTCGTCATTCAGAAAGCGGCGCTGCACATTTCATAGCGCAAAATGCACCAGATCATATCAGCGTCATTAATGCCGGTGATGGTTGTCATGCACATCCAACTCAAGCGATGCTGGATATGTTTACTATACGGCGCCATTTTCCCAGTTTCAATCAACTAAAAGTTGCGATAGTGGGTGACATTTTGCACTCGCGAGTCGCGCGTTCACAAATTCATGCGCTTACAACTTTGGGTGTTGAGGAAGTCAGAGTCATTGGTCCCAAAACCTTAATACCCACCGATGTTGAGCCGATGGGCGTGCATGTCTACCATGACTTGCGCCAGGGGCTCGATGATGTCGATGTCGTTATCATGCTACGCCTGCAAAATGAAAGAATGCAGGGTGCATTGCTGCCCAGTCCGCAAGAATATTTTCAAAGTTATGGTTTAACCGAAAACACCTTAGCCTATGCGCGACCCACGGCTATAGTAATGCATCCTGGTCCCATTAACCGCGGCGTAGAAATCAGCTCCAAAGTAGCCGACGGCCCGCGCTCAGTTATTCTAGAGCAAGTGACCAACGGCATTGCTGTGCGTATGGCAGTGATGTCGATGGTATTGGGCAGCTATGCAGCGGCGCGTGGAGAGAAATAATGCGTATCTTAATTAAAGGCGGCCGTGTTATTGATCCCAAAACCCAGTTTGATGCAGTGGCCGATGTCGCCATTGCCAACGGTAAAATTATCTCACTGGGTAAGGCACCAGCGGGATTTGAAGCCGATAAAGTGATTGAAGCAAATGATCACTGGGTCTTTCCAGGCATAGTCGATTTATGTGCCCGCTTGCGCGAGCCCGGTTTTGAATACAAAGCGACAATCGCCTCCGAAACAGCCGCCGCGGCCAGTGCCGGGATTACTACACTGTGTTCGCCACCGGATACCGTGCCAGTGATTGATAACGCCACCGTGCTGGAAATGATTTATCACCGCGCTGAGCGAGCGAATAATGCAAGAGTTGTTTCGATCGGTGCGTTAACCGCAAAGCTGGAAGGAAAAAATCTGAGTGAAATGCTGGCGCTGAAAAATGCCGGTGCGGTAGGTGTTAGTAATGCCTTCAAGCCAGTGAAAAGTTCGCTGGTGATGCGGCGCGCTATGGAATACGCCTCCAGTCATGACTTAACCGTATTCCTTTATGCGGAAGACCCCTGGTTAAGAGCGGGCGGTTGTGCGCACGAGGGTGCAATCTCAACCCGCATGGGTTTGACTGGCATTCCGGAAATTGCTGAAACAATTGCCGTCGCACGCGATCTGGCATTAATCGAACGAACCGGTGTCAGGGCACATTTTTGTCGGTTATCAACCGCCAAAGCGGAACGCTTGATTGCCCGTGCTCAACATGATGGTTTGCCAGTAACCGCTGATGTGTCCGCTCATCAATTGCATTTAAGCGACATGGACATTGGTGACTTTAATGCTGATTGCAATGTGCGACCACCGTTACGCGCCTTAAGGGATCGAGATGGCCTGCGCCGCGGCCTGCGAGAAAAAACCATCAGCGCCATTTGCTCTGACCATCAACCACATGATATCGACGCAAAAATTGGCCCGTTTAATAATACCGAGCCAGGTATTAGTGCACTGGAAACCTTACTGCCGCTTACCATGCGTTTGGTGCGCGATAATGTGCTCAGCTTAAACGAAGCAATCGCTAAATTAACCATTGAACCCGCAAAAATTCTTGGCTTGCCGCTCGGTACAATTGAAGCCGGTGCTATTGCCGATGTTTGTGTCTATGACCCGGAAAAATATTGGGTCTTGAGCAAAGAGGCTATGGTGAGTGCCGGAAATAATACACCTTTTTCCGGCTGGGAGTTTGAAGGAAAAGTGGTTCATACACTGTACGCTGGACAGAGCGTTTATTCGGCGAAATAGTTTGTGTTTTTTTTTCTAGGAGCCTGTCCGAGTATGGAAAGGCTTCTAATAAAAAATTAAAACTGGCCTTTACTAACAGCCCGATCTTTTGCTTCGTTGCGGCTAATAACGCCCCGTTTAACCAGGTTCATCAAGGCCTGATCCATCGTCTGCATGCCCAGCTGCTGGCCGGTTTGTATTATGGAATACATTTGCGGTATTTTGTTCTCTCGAATTAAATTTCGAATAGCCGGTGTGCCAAGCATAATTTCATGCACAGCGACGCGGCCGCCACCGGTTTTTTTAATCAATGACTGAGAGATTACTGCCCTTAACGATTCCGAAAGCATCGACCGCACCATCTCTTTCTCTGCGGCGGGAAATACATCCACAATACGATCGACCGTTTTTGCAGCAGAGCTGGTATGCAGTGTACCAAATACTACATGGCCAGTTTCAGCCGCTGTTAATGCCAGGCGTATAGTTTCCGGGTCACGCAACTCGCCTACCAGTATGATATCGGGATCTTCACGTAACGCGGAACGTAACGCCTCATTAAACCCTAACGTATCATGATGAACTTCACGTTGATTAACCAAGGATTTTTTACTGTCGTGAACAAATTCGACGGGATCTTCAATTGTTAAAATATGCGCAAATTTGTGTTCGTTTAAATAGTCGATCATCGCCGCCAGGGTAGTCGATTTACCCGAACCAGTTGGCCCGGTAACCAGAACCAAACCCGGATTAGAATTCACAATATCATAAAATATTGAGGGTGATTCCAGGTCCTCCAGCGTTAATATATCGGTGGGGATAGTTCGAAAAACTGCGCCCGCCCCGCGCTGATGATTGAATGCATTCACACGAAAACGCGCCAGTGATGGAATTTCGAACGAAAAATCGATCTCTAAAAATTCCTCATATTCCTTGCGCTGTTTATCATTCATGATGTCATAAATCAACGCATGAACCAGCTTGTGCTCCAGCTCCGGCACATCAATTTTCCGAATCTCGCCATCAACCCGTATCATCGGTGGCTCACCCGCCGAAAGATGTAAATCAGATGCTTGACTTTTTACACTAAAAGCGAGTAATTCAGAAATATCCATGCTTTGCGATTCCCATGAGTGAATATGATTTATTTAAAGATACTAGATTATAACGGCTTTCGAGGCTAATCCTTAACAGTAAATCTGTACATTCATTGCGCTGTTAATATATCACCAGAAAACCTCGATTCGATATTGTGTAGGTTAGCCACCGTAGGGTGCGTTTTACGCACCATAAATCTCCAGGCTGCCCGGGAATAATAATATCCTGCTTGTCCATCAGCTGGCGCTGATTTTTTTGGGCGTTTGCGGGTTTCGCTGGTGCGTGGAAACGCACCCTACGGGGCTGCTGGTGT
Source organism: uncultured Ectothiorhodospiraceae bacterium (assembly GCA_945787125.1). GTDB lineage: Bacteria > Pseudomonadota > Gammaproteobacteria > S012-40 > S012-40 > CALZHW01. The sequence goes on along the minus strand of CALZHW010000150.1, from coordinate 2,549 downwards.
TGAATGTTGGAGCAGCGCTAAATAATCATTACCAAACTTAAAGCCCGTTTATTCAAAGCGGTTACTCATGATGTTGGTGTTCGTGCCATTCGATTGATGCCACACAGCTAGGGCATTGCCATTGGCGTCTATGGCGATTTTCGGATACTTAGCATCCCCAGCACTCTTGTTCTCGATGAGTGTTGCAATATCCCATCCACTGCCTAGGGTGTAGCGATTAGACCAAATGTTGTTATTTGTTCCGTCGGATTGGTACCACACTGCCAGCGCGTTGCCATTGATATCCATGGCGATTTGAGACTTGAATGCATCCCCAGTGTTATCATTTTCGATGAGTGTGGCAGTCCCCCAGCCAGTGTCTGTTTTGTAGCGATTAGACCAAGTATTGTAGTGTATTCCGTCATTTTGATGCCATACGGCGAGGGCGTTGCCATTGGCGTCTACAGCAATTTGTGGGTACATTGCATGCCCAGCGTTTTCACTCTCGATGAGTGATGCTGTGCCCCATCCACCGCTCTGGGTGTAGCGATTGAACCAAATATTGTAATATGTGCCATCTGATTGGTACCATAATACCAGAGCGTTGCCATTGGCATCTATGGTGATTTTTGGGTGTAAAGCACTTCCTGCGTCATCAGTCTCAATGAGTTCCGCTTTGTCCCAGCCGCTGTCTGTAGTAAAGCGGCTAGACCAAATGTTCTGATTTGTACCATCATATTGCATCCACACTGCAATCGCGTCGCCATTGGCATTTATAGCGACATCTATGGCGGCGGTACTCTCGGTGCTATTTGTTACGATCAGTTCTGCGGTGCCCCATCCGCTGTCGTTTGTGTAACGGTTGAACCAAATTTTGTACCGCTCGCCATCAGACTTAGACCACGCTGCCAGAGCGTCACCATTGGCACTTATAGCGATTTCAGGATTCCAACTAAGTTCGAAAGCAGCATTTTCTATTAACTCCGCGGTACCCCAGCTGTTGCCTGCCGTATAGCGGTTTGACCAAGTATTGAAACGTGTGCCGTCGTCCTGCTGCCATATTGCCAGAGCGTTACCATTTTGATCCATCGCTATTCGGGGTCTTAGAGCGTCGAGATCATCATTTTCAATGCGTTCCGCTGTACCCCAGCCCGCCCCCTTTGTGTAGCGATTAGACCAAACACTTCTGAGCTTGGGAGTGTCGTATTGTAGCCACACTGCGGTTGCGTTACCCTCGGCATCCATTGCGATTTCTGGCACTACAGCATTCCAAGTATCATCACTATGTATCAGCGCCTCTGTACTCCAGGCTCCATCACGCGTGGTGAAATCCCAGCTTTGCGCTGCCAGCGAATTACCTGACAGGTCGGTAATATCGCTATTCAGGCTGGCAGTATAATTACGTAAAAGTGCCATTTCGCTTGACGGAGTAAAGGTGACCTGATTGCTCAAAGCATCAAAATTCACGGTGCCTTCTGTATTGTTGCCGTCATTTAAAGTAAAACTATTGTTATCAAGGGTGGCGGTCAACATATCTTCGTTGAAAGTGGCACTGATCACAGCGTTGCGTTCAACGCCGGTTTCGTCATTGGCGGGGCTGCTAGTGCTCACGCTAGGTGCAATATCGTCTACACAACTAACCGTTACATCGGTTATATCTGCCGCTGTTATCGTGCCGTTGCCGTTAGTGACAATGCAGGTCTGACTGGGCGTTATGGGTTGGTTTGTTATCGTCACGTTGTAGGCGCTGTTATTATCCAAGGTGGCCACAAAGGTGAAATCACCATTTTCGTCAAGCGTTAGATCATCACCACCGTTGTTTTGCAATACTAGGCCACTGCCGGAAAGTCCAGTGACGGTGCCGCTGATATTGTAAGATCCACTGCTACTGCAACTGGATAGGGTTATTGCCATGAAAGCCAGACATGCCAGCAGGCTAAAATATTTCCCAACAGCTACGACTCTCGTTTTTTGCATTACAATTCCTGTATTAAGTTTTGATGTAGGTAAATCAACGGACGTTAGATTCGAGGGAAGCACAAAACATTCCAGCTTGCAGTTGGAGTGGTGAGTGAAATGCCGAGCTGCTATTGGTTAGTTACGCTTTGGCGTCACTTAAGCGGCCTTTGATCTCGGAAACTTGGGTAGTAAGATAATGGGTTTGGTGGAAAATGGAAATGAAGCTCTATGACTGATGTCGCAGAAAATTTAAGCAATGTGCGTGCGCGAATCGCCGCCGCTGAACAAAAGGCAGGGCGGGTTGCTGGTTCGGTGACCTTGCTTGCGGTGAGTAAAACCAAGTCGGTGGAGCTAATCGAGGTAGCGGTGGCGGCCGGGCAGCGGGTTTTTGCGGAAAGTTATGTGCAGGAAGCCATCGCAAAGCAAACAGTACTTGTTGACCTGCCGCTGCAGTGGCATTTTGTTGGCCCGATACAATCAAATAAAACCCGTTTGATTGCCGAGCACTTCGACTGGGTTCACAGCATCGATCGCAGAAAAATAGCGCAACGCTTGAATGACCAGCGACCGGCGGATATGCAACCCATCAATGTATTGCTGCAAGTAAATAT
>CALZHW010000149.1:2602-8766 GCA_945787125.1 uncultured Ectothiorhodospiraceae bacterium | reverse complement strand
AAAAACAACCATTTTATCGAACCAAAGTGAAGCTGAAAAAAGAAATCGTTACGATGGGTGTTGAGGATATCGACCCGAATGATATTGTCGGCACTTATGTCAAACCAGAGCAATGGAACGTACTCATTTCTGACCCTGAAGTGTTGCTTATCGATACCAGAAATGACTATGAAGTGGGTATCGGTTCGTTTGAAAATGCTGCCAACCCGCAGACGAAAACATTTCGCGAGTTTCCCGAATACGTGGCTAAAAATCTTAACCCTGAAAAGCATAAAAAAGTTGCGATGTTTTGTACCGGCGGTATCCGTTGTGAGAAATCGACGGCTTATCTCAAACGGCAAGGCTTTGATGAAGTTTATCATTTGCAAGGTGGCATTCTTAATTACCTGGAAACTATTCCTCAAGCGCAATCAATGTGGCAGGGTGAATGTTTTGTTTTTGACAACCGGGTCGCGGTGAATCATCAGTTGGATCAAGGCAGTTATGATCAATGTTTTGCTTGCCGTATGCCTGTCACCGAAGAGCAAAAAAAATTGCCAGAATATCAAGCAGGCGTGAGTTGTCATTACTGCATCACCGAGACTGACGTGGTTACGAAAGCGCGTTTCAAAGAACGGCAAAAGCAGGTTGCATTGGCGCGTCAACGTGGTGAGCAGCATATTGGTGGCAATGTCGTTACTCTCGATAATACGTCTAAAAAATAGCTCCTATCTGCTTTGGCGTAAAAACCCTCGTATTTTTACTATTTGATTAAGTCAAAATCGGCGTTCAACTATTCTCCCTAAGCAGCACCCGTAGTAGCAATGCCTTTTCGAAAGGGTTACCGCTAAGGGTGCTAGAAGGTGGTATTATTGCAACTGTCGAACTCCAATTGCGAGTTAATAAGACTTGTTAAAACACTCTTTTCAGGAATTAATAGGGATAAATATGAAAAAGCAAATAAAGAACATCGTTGCAGGATTGTTTGTTGCGGTCTTATTTTCAGGTTGTGCTGCGGTTTCCAATATGGGCTCCTCTGCTGCACCAGCGGCGGAAAAGTCGGCAACCAGTGATTCAGGTTTGGTGAGTACTTTAACAAGTTCTTTGGGTGTCTCTAATGAGCAAGCCACAGGCGGTGCCGGGGCAATTTTTGGCTATGCTAAAGACAAACTCAGCCCTGCTGATTTTTCCAAAGTGAGTGAATCAATGCCAGAAGTTGATTCTTTGATTAAAGCGGCTCCAGCCAGCGAAAGTAGTGGGGGCGCTGCTAGCATGATTTCTGCTTTGGGTGCTGGTGGAGGTGCTGGTGCAGGCATTGGCGCTTTAGCTGGCAGTTTTAGTAAGTTAGGTTTGGCACCGGATATGTTGGGCAAGTTTATTCCCATCGTGATGCAATACGCCAATAACAAAGGTGGTAGCGCAGTGTCCAGCTTATTAGGTGGCGTTTTACAATAAGTAAGGCTGAAAAAGAACCTTGATGCCATCATGCTGCAAGGTTTTTTATTGACTCACAACTGGAATTCTAATATTTACCTCGTAATCAGCACTCGTAGTGGCAAGGCCTAATTGAGAGTATCGGCAGCATGGATGCTGCCGTCAAACCTACAGGGATGTATTCACGGCGTCTCTCGATAAGGTTTTGCCGCTACGGGTGCTGGAAGATGGCACTATGCAACTTTGAACTCCGCTTATGCGTTTTTAACCATGGGTAATACCTGAATTTTTAATTTCAGGTTTACTTCATACTATCTCTAATGCGTTTGAAAGCTTGATGAGAAGATTCTAGTTTATTCTTTTCTATTTGACTCTTATCCGGTAAATGCTCATTCAACAATTTCATGATTTCCTTGCTCAATGAGCTTTGGATAAACCGCTTGCCGGCAATCGTATTACGCAGTATTTCTATGCCTCGATTAATATTGGTATAGCGGGCATACAGGGCTTTATACTCCGCTTCAATGCCTTTAATTTGTGACTTGGCGTCTTTAAGTTTTTCGAATTCGGATCTCATTTCAATGCACTCACTGGTTTTTCGTTGTAATTCTTGTTGCAGAGCATTGTTTTCGCGTTCTAGTTTGGCGAATTTCGTACGTATCAGTTTATTTGAATTGGAGTGTCGATGAGCAACGAGCTCGGAGCTTATCCATGCGCCGATGATTAAGATAGAAAAAAAAATAATGGCAAATACGGTAGTTGAGCTCATGAGCCGACGTTTTTATAGAGTGATGTTATCTATATATCGCGGTTAAATACAAAAACTTTAACCTAGATCCTGCAAGTGCGTGTGAGCCTTTCAGGATCTAGATTTAAACCTAAAAGTATCAGTTGGCCGGCTTGTAGAGCGCGTAGTGGAATTAATGTGAATTATCGATGGATTTGACATAATCTTCCAGTGTACGTATGAGTGCTTTCTGCTTTTCTGACAATACGTTACTATTCAGCATGTTTGCGCATATAGCATAAAACTGCTTAAACGTTAAACCGCTGTTTTGTGATTCATCTTGTAGGCGTGTTTGCCTGAATTCTTCCCATTGTTGTGCTTCTGCAGCCGTTAACGTCTGCGGGTAATTACGGGCGCGATAGCGGAAGAACAGGGTATTAAAACGTGCATCTTTAAAATTAAAGGTTTTTTCAACCAGGGCGAAGGGATCACTACGATGAATGCGGGTGAATATTGCTTTATCGTCATTACTGATAAATGGCCCACTATAAAGCGAAAAATCTGGGTCTGTTTCTTTTTTAAACGGGTTGTCATCAAATACCGTCAATAATTTAGCACGCAACCCACTGGTATTTCGCAACTGTTCTAAATGCAGTCGAGATTGTTGTTTATTGATTTGTAAGCGCTGTTCGGTTTTTTCATCAATTTTGGCGGGTATGATAATGGGGCATTTATTGATATGCAGAGTTTTCAGCGCAATCTTTTCCTCGCCTTCCGCCAATTCCGTTTTAGGGGTGTATAATCGTCGGCGAATTTCGTCAGCCGGTAGATTGATCAAGTCGTTGGGGTCATAACGCAAGTCATAAACAACCACGCCGTTCGGGTTTAAGGGGTGAGGAATCAGCGGCGCGACGAGCGCGGTGCAGCCAAATTCGGGCGAAATCATGCCTGAGGTATGCAGCACAGGTTTCATACTTTCAATATTCAGTAAAGCGCTGACGTTTTTTTTGCTGCGGTGATTAAATACGTAATCGTATAACTTTGGTTGTTTGCTTTTGATTAGCTTGGCCATTTCTATACTGGCTAGCACATCGGAGAGCGCGTCATGGGCGGATTCGTGCGCGATATCATTGGCCTGAGTTAAAGCTTCCAGACGAAAGCTCGGTTTGCCGTCCTCGTTGAGCGGCCATTGTATCCCTTCCGGTCGCAAAGCGTAGGTCAGCCGCACAAGATCAATAATATCCCAGCGTGAATTACCGTTTTGCCACTCGCGCGCGTAGGGATCATAGAGATTGCGAAACAGCGTATTACGAGTAATTTCATCATCAAACCGGATGCTGTTATAACCCACCGAACAGGTGTTAGCTTGCGAGAATTCATCAAGAATGAGTTGCATGAACTCGGTTTCCGGTAGCCCTTCTTGCAGTGCTTTTTGTGGCGTAATGCCGGTGATCAGGCATGCCTCTGGATGCGGTAAGTAATCGTTTGCTGGCTTGCAATAAATGACCAGCGGATCGCTGATAATATTCAAATTATGATCCGTGCGCAACCCGGCAAATTGCACCGGTCGATCTCGTCGAGTATCAGTACCGAAGGTTTCATAATCATGCCAATAGAGGCTTGCTGCTGTTTCGTTTGATTGTGTTTTCATAGTGCTACGACATATTGTTGGTTGATAATTGAACGTGCAAAAGGCGGAATCGCAAATTATGCTGGAAAAGTCACCATAAATTGCGCTATGTTGTTATTTTTCCTGATTTTGCCTTGAGTTTCCGCCTATGTTACCTGAAAATTCGCCTAGGCAAAAAAAACTGAGAACAATCTATGAGCATTCAACAGGGTTCAGACAACCAAAACCAATCTATCCATGGTTTATGGACAAATCGCTGGATGTTCGTGTTGGCCGCCACCGGTTCAGCGGTTGGCCTGGGTAATATTTGGAAGTTCCCTTATATTACTGGGGAAAATGGGGGTGGGGCGTTTGTCCTGGTCTACCTGTTGTGCGTTGCGGTAATAGGCATACCGATCATGATGACCGAGGTTTTGCTGGGTCGCCGGGGGCGCAGTACACCAATTAATACGATACGTCGACTGTGCGATGAAGCCAGCGCTTCGCGTTTTTGGGTGGTTATTGGCTGGTTTGGTATGCTAGCGGGTCTGCTTATCCTGTCTTTTTACAGCGTGATTGGTGGCTGGGCTTTGGTGTATATCCCCAACGCTATGTCAGGTATGTTTAGTGGTTCAACGGCGGAACAAGTCGCCGAGATTTTCAATGGCCTGCTAGCCTCCCCAGGAACACTGCTTTTCTGGCATAGCGTGTTTATGCTGATGACCATGACAATTGTTGCACGCGGGGTCGAAAAAGGGATTGAAAAAGCAGTAAGAATACTGATGCCGGTGCTTTTTGTGCTCTTATTGGTTATGGTGGGTTACGCCATGAACCTGGGTGAATTTGCCCGTGGGGTAGCGTTTCTGTTCAAACCGGATTTCAGTGCACTTAGCGCTAATGGTGTTTTGATTGCTATGGGTCATGCGTTTTTCACCTTGAGTCTCGGTATGGGTGCGATTATGATTTATGGGGCGTATTTACCTAAGGATGTATCGATTGCCAAAGTCAGTATAATTATTGCGGTGGCAGATACGTTGGTTGCGTTACTTGCCGGCCTGGCAATATTTCCGATTGTATTTGCTAATGGGCTGGAGCCCAGTGCAGGGCCTGGATTAATCTTTGTAACCCTGCCGATTGCTTTCGGACAAATGCCAGGCGGTGTGTTTTTTAGTACCTTGTTTTTTGTTTTATTGTCATTCGCCGCCTTGAGTTCAGCGATTTCACTGGTTGAGCCGGTCGTTACCTGGTTAGTAGAAAATAAAAAAATGTCGCGGGTGCGAGCGAGTACCCTAGCAGGTTTCGTTATTTGGTGTATCGGTATCGGTACGGTTTTATCTTTTAATGTCACCTCGGCTGTTACGGTATTCGAAAAAACATTTTTTGATTTGCTGGATTTTATTGCTACTAATATTATGCTGCCGTTGGGCGGGTTAGCGATGGCATTATTCGCGGGGTGGTTTTTACCGCGTTTGATTTCAGCGGATGAACTTAGCATGGGGCAGGGAGCAGGGTTTCGTGTTTGGTGGTTTTTAGTGAGATACATCACACCATGTGCGGTGGTGTTAGTATTTTTAAATGCGACAAAGATAATTTAAAGAATTCATGACAGTTATTAATCGTAGTGCATTAGTGCCGTATTCAGCGGAAAAAATGTTTATCCTAGTGGATGATATTGCGGCATATCCTGAATTTTTACCTTGGTGTCGTTCGACGACTATTATTAGCCGTGAACTGGCGATAGTGGAAGCAAGCATTCAAATTGCTAAGTCGGGCTTGAATAAAACCTTTACGACCCGCAACACAATAAAGGACACTGAATTAATTGAAATACAGCTCGTAGACGGCCCCTTTAAAGAATTACATGGCTACTGGCAGTTTAATGCGTTGCACGAAAATGCCTGCAAAGTTTCATTGGATATTGAATTTGAGTTTTCAAGTAAGTTGCTTAGTATGTCCTTAGGACCAATTTTTAGTCAGATTTGTAACACACTGGTTAATTCATTTGTAAAAAGAGCCCAGGATATTTATGAGCGATAAAATTCATGTAGAAATAGTTTATGCCTTGCCCGAACAGCAGCTATTTCATAGCCTTGAGGTAGCGCCGGGAACAACGGTTGAAGAGCTCATCGAATTATCGGGAATATTGGAGCAATATCCTGAAATCGAAATTGGCAAAAAAAATAAAATTGGTATTTTTGGCAAGCTCGCCAAAGTGAATACGGTACTGCGAGAAAAAGATCGGGTGGAGATTTATCGGCCGTTGTTGGCTGATCCCAAAGAAGTCAGGCGTAAGCGGGCGGCAGAAGGTAAGGCAATGAAAAAGGGGGCGGGTACTGAGGAATAGTTATTACTCACAATTGGAGTTCAAACTATTTCTCGTAATTAGCGCTCGTAGTGGCAAGGCCTTATCGAGAG
>CALZHW010000149.1:0-2502 GCA_945787125.1 uncultured Ectothiorhodospiraceae bacterium | reverse complement strand
CGCACCAGCAATTTCATGGTCGCCGATGAGTTTCTTTGTTCACCTTAGAGTTGCCTCGTTACGACTCCCAGCTATAGTGCAGGTTGCTTGAGTCTTTTATCGATTTTCACTAAAACGTCGTTTTCAAAATAGACTGTGACGAGCTGGCGTTCTTCAATTTTTCGGACATTGCCAGGCTGCAGGGTGTAGACATAGTCCCAGCGTTCATTGTGGAAAGGGTCTTGTATCATTGGGCTGCCCATGATAAATCGAACTTGCCGTTTGCTAAGGCCAGGTTTCAGCTGCTCAATTTGTTCGGGTTTGATGATATTGCCTTGTTGTACGTCGATTCGATGGATTGTACAAGCCAGTAAGAAAACAGACATAATACAGACCAAACTTAATTTGCTTAACATCAATACGATCCTGATAATGGAATTTGCGGGCATTTTAAACCGAAACTACGGGTAATAAAACAATTGGATATTAAAAATCTTAAACAAGCAGGCTTAAAAGCCACGCTACCTCGGGTTAAAATTCTTGAGTTACTAGAAAATACCGAAAATGCACATATGAGTGCTGAAGATATTTACAAAATCTTTATGGATAATGGGCATGATACAGCATTAGCAACCATTTATCGGGTGTTGACACAATTTGAAGACGCAGGCATTGTTCAACGTCATCGATTTGAAGATGGGCGCGCGGTTTTTGAGCTCAATACAGGCGAGCATCATGATCATATTGTCTGTCTTAAATGCGGTAAGGTGGTTGAATTCGTCGATGAGGTTATTGAGCTACGACAAAAAGCGATAGCCAAAGAGTCCGGCTTCGATATGACCGATCACTGTCTTTATATTTATGGGTTTTGTGCTGATTGTCGCACCACTACGGGTGTAAGCCCAATAAAGTAATCACGAAGGAAGCACTGTATGTCGCCAAAATATACGCCCATCACAGATTCCTTAATGGAATATATTGACGAGAACTGGCTAAGAGAAAATTCGATACTCAAGCAACTGCGCGAAGAAACAGCGATTCTACCCATGGCGCGCATGCAGATTGCAGCGGAACAGGGTCAGTTTATGGCGTTGTTGGTGCAGATGTTGGGAGTGAAAAATATTATCGAAATCGGTACATTTACGGGATACAGTGCGTTGGTAATGGCTCAGGCAATGCCAGAAGAAGGGCGGATAACGTGTTGTGACGTGAGTGAAGAATGGACAGCCATTGCACAAAAATATTGGCAGCGGGCAAAAGTCGATCATAAAATCAACTTGCAACTTGCGCCTGCCTTAGATACTTTAGAAGCACTACTGCCGCAAAAGCAAGCATCGTTCGATTTAGCGTTTATCGATGCGGATAAAGCCAACTATGACAATTACTATGAAAAATGTCTAGAATTGCTAAAGCCGGGCGGTGTGGTATTATTGGATAATGTTTTTTGGGGTGGTTCAGTGGCAGATCAATCTGACCTAGAGCCAGATACCAATGCTATTCGAGATGTCAACCGAAAAATACATCTAGATCATCGTGTCAGCATTAGTATTGTTCCTTTTGGTGACGGTTTAACGCTCGCACGTAAGAAAGAGTTGTAAAACCGGAAGCCAAACAAAAAGTATAAAAAACACAATTAAGATTCATCATGCCCATAGAGTTCCATAGGGTATATATTCGGCTTTTGGGAGGGTTCGAATTGACTATGATCCATGCATTACGTTTATTTGCCATCATTGAGGGAATATCGCTTCTCACTTTGTTTTTTGTGGCTATGCCGTTGAAATATTATTTAAATATGCCAGAAGCCGTTACATTGGCAGGTTGGATGCACGGTATATTGTTTATGGGGCTTGTGTTGTACGCGACGTTTGTTGCGCAAAAAGTCAAACTGACAGACCGGGTATTATTCATGTTAATTGTTTCTTCCATGCTGCCATTCGGCATGGTGTTTATGGATAAAAAACTCAAAACCATTTAGTGCTACTCTTATCTTAACTGATCAGCTAATCAGCAGACCAGCTGACCAGCTGATCAGCTCTTAATTCCAGCAAACGACCGAAACTCGCATGATTCACTACCACTTTAATTTGTGCGTGTTAAAATGCGTCTCCATTATTTAACAAAATATCAAGCAGAGATGAAACAAGAACCAGCGCAAAGCTCCCCCAATTCCAAGTCGTCCAATGCCCCTTTAGAGAGGGTGTTTAATAAAATCGTTACCCCTTTTGAAGAATTCATTCATAACGAAACCACGAGTGGTTTGTTACTCATGGCGTGTGCCATTGTTGCGCTTATTGTCGCGAATACCGCACTGTTGCACAGTTACGAAAGTCTTTTACACACGAATGTTAGTTTTTCTTTTGGCGATTGGCAGCTGGAAAAAACCTTACACCATTGGATCAACGATGGTTTGATGGCGTTGTTTTTTCTCGTGGTAGGCTTGGAAATCAAACGAGAAATTCTGGTTGGCGAATTATCTGATATCCGGCAAGCAAGCTTGCCGATCATGGCGGCAATTGGAGG
>CALZHW010000148.1 GCA_945787125.1 uncultured Ectothiorhodospiraceae bacterium | reverse complement strand
ATTTTTTTAGCAGCCTCGCTCGTCCAGCATCAATTCGTTGGAAAATGATACTCGGTCATGTTGAGGAAACAGGCGTTAATGCCCTGCCAATTGTTGGCTTACTCTCTTTTCTATTGGGTATCGTCATTAGCTACCAGGGTGGCACGCAACTGCGCGACTACGGTGCAAATATTTTCGTGGTTGAATTGGTTTCACTGACCATGCTGCGCGAACTTGCCCCAATGATGACCGCAGTGATAGTAGCCAGTCGCAGTGGTTCTGCATTTACCGCGCAAATAGGCACCATGAAAGTCACAGAAGAAATAGACGCCATGCAGACCATGGGAATGTCACCGATGGAAGTCCTGGTACTTCCAAGAGTGATCGCCCTACTGATCACCCTGCCCCTGCTCATTGTGTTTGCTGATATTATGAGCGTTTTCGGTGGTATGGTCATGGCCGCCACCATGCTTGATGTCAGCTTTATTGAATTTACCCAACGCATACCTGAAGCGGTATCACTGACCTCATTTCTACTCGGTGTAGGCAAAGCACCCGTATTTGCCTTGATTATAGCGATTGTCGGTTGCTTTCAAGGTTTTCAAGTACAAGGCAGTGGCGAAAGTGTCGGCCGTCAAACCACCATCAGTGTGGTGCAAGCCATATTTATTTTAATATTGGCCGATGCACTATTTTCCATCGTCTTTAGCATGCTCGGAATCTAGGATTACAATGCCCACAGAGACCATTATCGATGTACAAAATCTACGAACCTGTTTTGATGATTTTTGTGTGCATGAAGATGTAAACTTTAGTGTAAAACGTGGAGAGATTATCGCGATTGTTGGTGGAAGTGGCACCGGCAAAACCACTTTATTGCATGAATTAATCATGTTACGCCAACCCACCGCAGGCAATATTTATGTGTACGGCAAACTGCTAACTTCGCTCTCGACCGAAGAGGCCAATGCATTAAAAAAACGCATCGGCGTATTATTTCAAAAAGGCGCCTTATTCAGCTCACTCAGTGTGATTGAAAACATCGCGGCACCGTTAAAAGAACACACAGATTTAGATGATGACCTCATCGAACAAATCTGTCATTTAAAGTTAATGCTGGTCGGACTTGATGCTGACGTTGCGAATCGCTACCCCCAGCAACTCAGTGGCGGCATGGTCAAACGAGCGGCATTGGCAAGGGCACTGGCGTTAGATCCCGGCTTATTATTCCTGGATGAACCCAGTGCCGGACTCGATCCGATCAGCGCGCATACGTTCGATGAGTTAATTCTGCAGTTACGTGATTCATTGGACTTAACCGTGGTGATGGTGACACATGACATGGATACTTTATGGCACATCACCGATAAAGTGGCATTTCTCGGTGAAAAACGTATATTAAGTTACACATCGATGGCCAGCCTTAGTGAAAGCACCCAACCACTTATCATGCAATTTATTCAAGGACCCAGAGGGCGAAATGCCAGGATCAATCAATGAACCCAAAAGTTAACTATACCTTTGTTGGATTATTCGTCTTACTTTTTGGCGCAGCCTTTATTGCCTGGGTTTTTTGGTTAGCGGTAGGTACAAATAAAACGTCTTACACAACTTATGTGGCTTACATGTATCAATCGGTATCTGGACTCAATAACAAAGCTTCCGTAAAATATCGTGGAGTAGAGGTTGGCAAAGTCAGCTTGATCAAACTTGATCGTGAAAATCCTGAGAGAGTGAAACTGTTACTAAAAATCGAAGAAGACGTCCCCATAAAAGAAGACTCCATCGCGGTATTAGCCACCCAAGGAATCACTGGCCTGGGTTATATCGAGCTTTCTGGTGGCTCTAAAGACGCCGCTTTATTACGTGCGCAGGACGAACACTCTTTTCCAGAAATTAAAACGGGGCCTTCGCTGTTCGTCAGACTAGACACCGCATTAACTGATTTGTTTACTGAGTTCAAAACAATCTCAAAAGGAATCAATGGTGTTTCTCAAGCAGTAAAAAGTTTACTAAGCTACAAGAATCAGCAATCCATAAGCCGTTCATTGAATAATTTTGAGCAACTATCTGGCACATTGAACATGCACATAAATAAACTGGGTAGCCACATTAACTTAGCGGAAGAGTTTTTAGATAATACCGCAACAATGAGTAAAGAACTGCCAGGCATCGTTAAAAACGCTGCAGATAGTGTTAAAGAAGTGCAAAAAATTCTTACTACTGTCAGCAAAACAGCAACGTCACTTGATGCGGCAGTCATCGGAACACAACAAGAAGTGAGTCGCTCGGCAACCAATTCGCTGATGCAAATGTCACAATTATTTGAAGAGTTACAACGTACCACACAGGGATTGAATCGAATACTGCAAGACTTTGAACGCAATCCAAATATGTTTATTTTTGGTCGACAAAGTGAAAAAGCCGGACCGGGAGAACAACAACGATGAACTTCATACAACATAAAAATAAAACCATCACGATCATGCTAGTTTTCGGCTTATGTGCTCTTGTAATGGCATGTACCCCATTAAACTATGTCAAAAAAAATGATCAAGAGATCAAACGCTATGAAATAGCTATTCCAATTAATATAAAGAAGAAAAATAACCCCACTGGCCCCAGTATAGTAATATATCCGATCAAAACCAACGCCGTATATAATTCACCACGGATTGCCTATCAAATACATAAATATAAGATTTCTTATTATGCACAAAATGAATGGGCTGATGCGCCGGGGCAACTATTGCTACCGGTATTAATTGCCAGCATGGAAAGTAGCGGATTATTTCAATCCACAGTAAGTATTAGCAGTTCAGCGATTAGCGACTTAGGCCTGGATGTGGAATTGCAAAAACTTATTCACGAATACGAAGAGAACGATAGCAAAGTCCGAATGGCTGTGCGCATGCAACTCATCGATCTAAAGCGCAGAAATATACTCGCCAGTGAAACCCTTGAATTATTAGAACCCGCCCCGAGTAACGACCCACTAGGTGCAGTTAAAGCCACCAATCAGTTAGTTAACCAATTAATTCAGGCAAGCCAAAGTTTTGTAAAGAATGCGCTTCAATGAATTCCTGAAAATAGAACCCATCGATTAATAGCAAGGCCGTTTGTGGAAGGTAGCACTTTTGCAACCTTGATAAGTTTCATACTTGGCTAAGTTTTCAACATGGCCATCAGCTACCGCACAAAAAATGGAACACGAAAAGTTAAACAACGATCGTTAAAATCAACCATTTGGTCAATAAAACTGCATTTAATCGATTTTCCTTCATAACACACACTGCTTTCTGTTAAGAAATGTCAAATAAGCCCCTCAGCCCTTTTCTCTCCCATCAGAAACGACTATCTTCTGCCTGTAGTTACTCAACAACACTAAAAAGCTTTTGACTTTAGAATTTTTATTAATAACGGAGAGAAAGATGAAACGAATTCTTGTTACGACAATTTCCAGTTTGGTTGCAAGTGGATTTATGCTGACCAATGCACAGGCAGAAAGCGCATGGATGGGAAATGCAGAACTGGGCGTAATATTAACCAGCGGTAATACAGAAACTCAATCAACAAATGGCAAGCTAAATTTTACCAACGAACGTGAAAAATGGCGTCATTTTATAGGACTTGAAGCATTAAACATTAGCGACAAAGACGATACCACCGCCGAACGTTATTCAGGTATGGGCAAGTCAGCTTTTAAGTTTCGCGAACTGGATTATGCTTTTGCTCTAGGCAAAGCTGAACATGATCGATTTAGCGGTTATGACTATCGCACCAGTTTGGTTCTTGGTTACGGACGTCGCTTAATGCATAGAGACAATATGCGTTTGGATGTTGAACTTGGCCCAGGTTTACGGGTCAGCAAGCCTGATAAAAGCAAAGCAGAAAATGAAGCCGTATTTTATGTCGGTGGTAAATATGAATGGGATATTAGCGAAGCGGCCAAATTTACTCAAGAGCTCAACTCAGAAATTGGTAAAGATGCAGCCATCAGCAAATCTGTGAGCAGCTTAACCGCGAAAGTGGCTAATGATTTAGCCATGAAAGCAACACTCACTTTACGCCATACATCGGAAGTACCAGAAGATGTTGAAAAAATGGATACTGAAACCGCTTTGACTCTCGTTTATAGCTTCTAAAACACTGCACTGGCTACTTGTCTACAAGTAGCCAGTCCTTATCACAGGACAACACTATGATCACTCTTCAAACGAGAAAAACAAATCTCGGCAACGAACATGAGTTGAATACGCAAATGAATATGAATCTTATTAAAAAAAACATACTTTATGTTAATCAGTCTGGCACGAATACCGAAGTCGTTAGACAAATTATCAAATCAGAACTCGCAGCAGAATTATACGTTACAAAGACGTTGTCAGATGCATTGAAAATTCTGCAAAATTTTGTTTTTGACATCGTCATTATCGATGCCAATGATATCAAAAATTCCATGAGTTTTTTTTCACGAGAATTGGTAAATTTGGAAAACAAGAAAATACCTGTACTATTGATCAGTAATCAAGATTTCAGCAACAATAAACACTTTAGTGGTTTAACGTTATTTGATGACGTTATATCCAAACCCGTGGATATTAATAAATTTATATTTAAAGTCAGCACCTTGATCAACTAACCCACAACCTCACAGAAGTACGATATCGTGTAGAGTTTATGTACTTATTATACGAATGCAGTATGATATGATTCAGTGTCAGGAAAATAAACACAAAACTGCGAACCTTTATTCAATTCACTGCTAACGATGATCTCAGCGTTATGTTTATCCAATGTTGTTTTCACAAAAACCAAACCCAGACCTACTCCGCCCTCCGTTTTAGTATTTACATTATTAAAACGTTTAAAACGACTGAATAAGTTCATCATATCATCCACGTTTATGCCATAGCCTTGATCATTCACACACAAGACTGGCCGACTATTATCGATACCAATGGTGACACTAACACAGGTATTGTCAGGGCTGTATTTAATCGCATTTGATAGTAAATTTTGTACAACACGCTCCAGCAAATCAAAATCAGCGGAGACTTCAATAAAGGATTGTTTATAGTCATTACTGATTTCCATATTTTTAGCCTCTGCCAGACTCCATATACTATCTATTGCATTATCCACTACATCAATCAAATTTAGCGGTTTAAAATCATAGGCATTGAGGTTTTCTGCACGTGTCAGTTGCACAAACTCTTCTGCTAGATTTAAGGTTTTCTGGTTAAGCTTTTGCTGCTTATTAAGCCAGTCTGACCATTCATCAGGCTGCGGGATCTTGCTGCGCGCCATATCAATGCGCGCCAGTGAAGAAACTAATGGTGTGCGTAAGTCATGTGATAGAAAATTAATTAATTCTTCTTTTTGTTTTTGCTGACGCGTTATTTCCGAAATATCGGTTAATGATAATATCAGCCCGATTAACATGCCTCGGTAGTCAAAGAAAGGTGAAATATTCACCAGAATTTGATTAAAATCTTCTCGCTCGATCTGCATTTGCCGGGCTTTGTGGGTGACTAAAACAGAAATAATCAATTCGACTAAATCCTGCCCCAGAGATAACTCCAGCTCATCTTTGATCACCAAGACGTGTTGACCTTGCAACGAGTGTTCAACCGTTAATTGTAATAACTCATACGCTTTTCGATTGATATTAATAATAGTGCCATATTGATTAATCAGGACAATGCCCTCTGGCATTTGCTCCAGACTGTCCCGTACAAACTGCTGCATATGCCGCAGCTGTATGGTGGTATCTTTGACTTCACTAACACGCTGTTCGATAATTTCCACCGTCGTTCGGGCTTTTTTTGCGGCGGGAACAACGCGTTTAACGAACTCATCGACAACTTTTTGTTGCTCTTCCGTTAAGCTGATCTCTGAGACGCTGCTCAATTGACACAACAAGGCATAATCATCCAGTTCAACATTGAATTGAGTTTTATGCACTATCGAGCTATCGGATAATTCTTCTACTTCGGTTTTAAATTCAGCAATGCAGACGCCACTGGGGCTCAACAACTCCATTCGGTTGACTAATAATATTCGACCCAACATCTCAAATTCAGCTTGTTTAACGCTATCAATATCAATATTAAGATTGGATTTTTCGTCATTTAATAAATCCAATTCTTCGTTAAGCGATTTGATCGTAAATTCCATTCGTCGCCAGCTCCACAATGGATAACTGGCCAAAATGGTTAACATTGCCGACATCGGTGGCAGCCAGAGTTGTTGAGCGCGCAGCATTAAAATGCTCAGCAACATCACCAGACCAACAAGCGCAATCGCCATGAACATCGCATTTCTTGGACCGAATAGTGGATATAGAAATATCGGTAATAAAATGGCGAGGAAATAAACCCAATAATTAGTCTGCAAGGCAATGGGTACAACCAATTTATTATTTCTGATTGCTTGAAATAAATTGGCATTAATCTCAACTCCGGGCATGGCGTGTCGTTGGCCTGATACAGGCGTTGGCAGAACATCGCCTATGCCTGTCGCTGTGGCACCGACAAATACAATTTTATCTTTCAATAACGCGGGTGAGAAATCTCGGCTTAATACTTGAGAATATGAAATTCTATTAAAATGTCCGGGCGGTCCTGCATAAGGGATCAGCACTTGATAATCCCGCGACCAGGTATTAAAGGGAATTTCGATATTTGAATTACGCAACCCAGGTAAATCCGCTAGCGCGTGTCCCGACAAGAACTCAAATAATGCCAAATTGATATTGGACCAATGTGGACTCCCCAACCCTTCTTTAAGAAAAGCACTGCGCGCAATGCCATCTTGATCCAGCTCAATATGAACATTTCCTAAACCCGCTGCGGCTTGTGCAAGTATGGGTATCGGCAAGGTTTCTATCAACTGCCCCCTGAGCCGGTTTTGCTCCATTAACACTGGCAAAAAAACCTTACCATTATGAGATATCGCATTAGCTAACAATTGATCAGCGGCAGGATCCAGGGTACTGGGCTCAGCGAATATTATATCAAACACTACCGCTCGCACATCGCCTTCAGTTAATTGTTCCAGCAACAGGGTGTGGATATTTCGTGTCCAGGGCCAACGGCCATATTCACGAAGGCTTTGCTCATCGATGGCGATAATAACAATGTCATCGGCGGTGGGACTTTGCCAATACTTCATGTGGGCATCGTAAAACACCTGATCCAACCGCCAGGTCATCTGGCTCCAAGACAGTATGCTGTAGATTATCAACAGCAATACAATCAGTTTGAATTTTTCAGTATTAAACGCTCTGTGAAACAAGCCCGACATGGCTTTACTTTATGAATAACTCAAAGCTATCACTATAGGGGCCGATTTCTACGGCTGCTGAAATACCCGCCACTCGCCAATAGTATTTGCCGGCATCCACCGGTGTAGGCAACAAGAAAAACTGCGAATCGATTATCTCGTCATACAACACATCGGAAAAATCGGAGGTCATCGAAAACTGCAAGCGGTAACGTTCTGCATTCTTGACATTAAGCCAATGCAAGGTAGGAATATTAGATTCGATCTGGGCTCCATTGAATGGTGCATTTAATGACGGCTTAGAGAGTTCATTCGATTTTTCAAGACCCGCATTAAACGGATGAGAACCTGGCAAACCTTGCAAACCACTTTTTGCGATGCCTTGCACTTGTAAAATAAACGAACCACTATCCGTTCTTTCCCAAGAAATATTATGCGAACTCACGGTCTGATCTAACACCACACCAACTGAGTTTTTAGTTGACGTAATAATCACACGATACTGCTCAGCGCCTTCAATAAAAGGCCAGCGCAATTTTACTTTGTCCTGTAGGAAAATATCCGGCAATGTGCCCAAATCAGGCGCTGACAACAGTGCCTCGGGCTTTTCAGGTGGCTGATCTTTTTTCACTACATTACCAAAACCCGCAGTAACAAGTTGTTCACCCAGTGAATTTTTAGTATTGACGTTACCTTCAACGACTTCACTAAACATCTTGCCTTCGGCCAATTCAACCCGAAAAATTGTGCCGCGTACCGCTGCTACCGCAGTGGGTGTGATAATCTCAAAACGGCTATTTGTTTTTTCAAATGGAATGACACGAGACTCAACTCGACCATTTTCCAGGCGAATCTTGGTATCAACAATAGCTGACTTCTCTCGGTAGTTGACAGTATCAAATTTTACTACAGTGTTTGCACGAATAAAAAGCGTCGACTTATCGGCGAATTGAACAATGGCTGAACTTCGATCGCCGGTAGTAATGGAATAACCAAAGTCCAGAGGTAAGCCATTTTCTAGTTTTACTATTTCATTTGAACGATTAGTGATTGTAACTTCGCCGCGAAAAGCGCGTAATTCTGCACTTTTCAGTTTTTGTTTCATCCATTCGTGAGGTATGCGAATTTTTTTACCCGGTGGTAAAAACTTTGGATTGCCTATTTTATTGTAGTCTTGAATACGTTTCCATTGGGTCTCATCTTGTAAAAACTGTTTGGATAAGTCCCACAACGTATCGCCTGGTCGGGTAGTATAAACCCAGTCTTCAGCGAGACAAAGTGATGAAAAAAGCGCTGAAAAAAGTATGAGGATTAAACCTAATACCCAGTGTTTTCTAGTTTCAGTTCGATTCATAAAAACGCTATTTTTCATAGATTATTCTGCTGTATCATCAATTGCAATTTTTTCCAATCGATAACCATGTCGGTAAATTGATGACAGCTTCCAGCCTGTATTCGGTCGAATTTTTAGTTTTTGACGAATTGTGCTCACATGAGTATCTACCGTACGGGTATTCAAATCAGAGCGCTGCCCC